>JANLUV010000015.1:0-26824 GCA_031363685.1 Alphaproteobacteria bacterium
CGCCGATCTCGATCCCCTTGACCGCGTTGATCCCCATCATCGCCGCGGCGAGATCGGCATCGAGCGTGGCGTAAATCGGCGCCCCCCAGCCGGCGGGCACGCCGGTCGCCTCGCACTCGACCACCGCGCCGACCGAGGAGCCGGCCAGGCGGGCTTGGTCGACCACCTTTTCCCACCGCGCGGCGGCTTCGGCATCGGGGCAGAAGAACGGGTTGCGGGCGATTTCCGCGATGTCGAAATTGTCGGGATCGATCGCGTCGCCGCCGATTTCGGCGACCCAGGCGCGGATCGACACTTCGGGGATGACCAGCCGGGCGACCGCGCCGGCTGCAACCCGCGCCGCCGTTTCGCGCGCTGACGAACGCCCGCCACCGCGATAATCGCGCAAGCCGTACTTGGCGTCATAGGCATAGTCGGCATGGCCCGGGCGATAGGCCAGCGCGACTTCGGAATAGTCCTTCGAGCGGTGGTCGATGTTCTCGATCATCAGACTGATCGGGGTGCCGGTGGTCTGGGTGATTCCGGCTTCATTGGCAAACACGCCGGACAGGATCCTGACCGCGTCCGGCTCCTGCCGCTGGGTGGTGAACTTCGACTGGCCGGGGCGGCGCGCATCAAGGAAGGGCTGGATCAGCTCTTCAGAAATCGCGAGGCCCGGCGGGCACCCGTCAACCACGGCGCCCAGCGCCGGCCCGTGGCTTTCGCCCCAGGTGGTGAAACGGAACAGACGGCCGAAG
This sequence comes from Alphaproteobacteria bacterium, assembly GCA_031363685.1. Taxonomy (GTDB): domain Bacteria; phylum Pseudomonadota; class Alphaproteobacteria; order Sphingomonadales; family Sphingomonadaceae; genus Novosphingobium. Next base: position 738 of record JANLUV010000015.1, read on the forward strand.
CTGTTGATGCTCATGCCGGGGGCTTTGTCGCGGTTTTGCGCAAATGTCCACTGGGCGAGGTGGGCGCGCGGGCTTCGACAAGCTCGGCCTGAGCGGATATCGAAGTGGGGAACCAAACCGACAGGCATGACCTATGACCATCACCCTTTACGGCATTCCCAACTGCGACACCGTGAAGAAGGCGCGCACCTGGCTGGACGGGCGCGGGATTGCTTATACGTTCCATGACTACAAGAAGCTGGGCGCGGACCCGGTGAGGCTGGCGGCTTGGGTCGAGGCGGCCGGGTGGGCGAAAGTGCTCAACCGCGCCGGGCCGACGTTTAAAAAGCTGCCCGACGCGGACAAGGACGGGCTGGACGCTGCGCAGGCAGTTGCGGTGATGGCGGCCAATCCGAGCTGCATCAAGCGGCCGGTGGCGGAATATCCCGGCGGGCTGCTGGTGGGTTTCAAGGAAGTCGAATGGGCTGCCGCGCTGGGTTAGAAATGTGTGCCGCGATCAGGCGGGGTGAAAGACGTATTTGCAGCCTTCCGCGAACAGGCCCTGCATGGCTTCGCGCAGTTCCTGCCACACGGCCCGCTCGCCCGGGCAATCGGCGGGGATCGTGGACACGATCACGTCGCAGATCGTGTCCATCAGGCCTGAGAAGCAGCTCGGCGAAATTTGCAGGGTTTCGATGTGGTGCGGTACGGTGCCGACGACGACGATGCGGATTTGCCCGGGGGATTCGAACCACTGCATCAGGCAGTACAGCGATTGTTCGATTATCTGGCCTTCGAGCGAGTTGCGGCTGTGCAGGCTCAATTCCTCGAACCGTTCATGCGCCTCGGGGAAGGCCGGATAGTACCGCGCGAATACGTGCGAGGTGAGATCGCCCAGCAACGCCGCCGCGCGTTCGATACTGGAGTCCAGCAGGACCTGCTTTTCAGGGATTTGCATCGGTCTCTCCCAATGAGGTATTCTTATGCCTTTATTCCCGACCCGTGGGGAGTCCCTTGACGCAGATCAACCGTCCGGTGGCCTAGCGCTTGGTAGCGACGCGCTGGTTGACGGAGCCGCCAGCAACCGGGCAGCGTCCACCGCGGACTTGGGGATCGCGGACCAGTTGGATTGCCAGCGTGGCCAGCCGATCGAGGTTGGCCGACGTTTCGGCTAGGGTCTGCTGGATTGACGCAAAGGCCTGGCAGGTGGCCGGGTCCGACCGGCCGGAGCCATAGTAGTTGGCGACGCCCACGACATAGCTGTCATAATCGTCGCGGCTGTCGGTATGGTCGGCGCCGCCGAAGTGGGCCTTGATCCGCGCCTCGGCGGCTTGGAAGGCGTGGCCGTAAAGCGCCGAGACGCGTTCATAAGCGGGCCGCAGATCGACCCCGACCAGCCGGCAGCGCAGGCTGGAGACCATCAGCATGGTGTTCAGTTCGCTGATCCGGGCCGCGCCGATGCTGGCCGAATCCCAGCACGGTGCGTCTGCGGCTTGCGCCGGTCCGGCCACGGCCAGCGTTGCGGCAGCGAGCGTTGCGGCGATGCGGCGGCGCGTGTTTCCGGTCATTGGGGAGGCGCTCCGGTGCAGGTGATGATGGGGACGGCCATCAGGCGGTTGAACAGGCCATCGTAGGCGAGGCTGGCCCGATAGGCGCCAGCGGCAACCGGCTGGTAGGCGCGGGCTTCGGCCGACACGACATTCTGTGAAGCCATATCGCCGTGCTGGCCGAGGCCGTCATACAGCGACTGCAGCGCGCGCATGTGGGTGATCGCGGTCTGGTTATTCTGGTCGGCGACGTCCTTGGACGGGCGGTAGACCGCGTCATAGAAAGCGTTGCGGTCCATCGCGGTGCAGAACTGCGACGGCAGGGTGACCGGCGGGAGCGGCTGGAAGCGCGCGCGCGGAGGCAGCGCGACGTTGGACTGGCCGACCGGGACCGGCGCGACGGCGGTGCCCATGATGATGGCGACCGGATCGGGCATGGCGGCTGGCTGGGGTTCGGCTGGTTGGGGCGTGACCGGCGGCGGGGCCACGGTGGGCGCAACCGAAGAGGACGGCGGGGCGGGCGGCGGAGAGGTGCGCTTGGTCAGCATCGCAATCTTGGCACGGGCGAGCGCGGCGAACGTGCCGTTCGGGTACTGGGCAAGATAGGCTTCGAGCTGGCCCGGATCGTCGCTGGCGGCGACCGACTGCCAGTAGAGCAGTTCGAACTGGCTGCCGACGCCGTTGTTCTGCGGCGCGGCGAGCAAAGGCGAGGCAAGCACGGGGGCCCAGGCGAGCAGGGCGACGGCATAGCATAGCCCCGGGCGCAGCCCTGCATTCACGCCCATGCCATTATCCGGCTTGTCATTATCCGGCTTGCCTTGATCCGGAGCCCGCGCATTGCGCCAACCCCGCGAGATTTCCGTCACGGTGCCCCCCAACTGGTGTCCTGAAAATGATTGCCGGCGGCTTTTGTCGCGGCTTGGCCCGAATCCCGGTTAGCTGCATACGGCACTGCGATAGGGCGGAGAACGTGAAGATTCGCGCCGCGAGGTTCGGTTAACGCGGCGCAGGGCCACTTGGCCGCACCCCGGCGGCGGCCAGCGCGCGCAGCGCCACGGGGCGCATCAGGCGATACCCTTCGGCATTCGGGTGAACCCCGTCGGCGCTGGTGTCGGGTTTCATGCCGTCATCGGGGCTGGCCAGCGCCGCGTGATAATCGGCAAAGCCAAGCCGGTTCGCGGCGGCATAGGATTTCAGCCAGCGATTGAGCTGCACGATGCGGGGCGCGGGCTGGAGCGTGGCCACCCAGGTAAACCGCCTGGCCGGCGGGATCGCACCCAGCACCACCTTGATCCCGCTCGCGCGGGCCAGATCGACCATGGTGCGGATATTGTCCTGGAACTGCGCCGGGCTTTCCGGGCCGGTGTTGCCGGCGATATCGTTGGTGCCAGCCATGATGTGGACCACTTTCGGCCGCAGCGCGACCACGTCCTGCCGGAACCGCAGCACCATCTGCGGGGTGGTCTGCCCGCGGATCCCGCGATCGATGACGCCGCCGGTAAACAGCGCCGGATCGAGCTCACTCCAGTTTTCGGTGATCGAATCGCCCATGAAGACCACGGTGGGCCGGGCCTTCAGCGCGGCGTTTTCGGCCTGGTAGCGGCATAGCCACGGCCAGTCGTACTTGCGGTTATAGGCTCCGAGCGCGTTCCAGATGCCCTCGGTCATCGGTTCGGGCACTTTGGGGCAGGGCGCCTCGACCATCCCCGGGCCGGGCGGGAGGATGACCGGGGCGGGGACCGGCTGGGCCTGCGGCGACGCTGCTGGCTGGGCAAGGGCTGGCGCAGCGGACGTCAGCGCGGCAATCAGGGTAGCGAGCAGGCGGGGCTGCATTTTGGGCATCACTTGGCGGTGACCGTGACGATATAATTCAGCGCCAGATCGTCGGACAGATGCAGCCCGGCGAGCGGCGACCACGCGATGCCGCGCGGGGTGCCCATCGCAAGGCTGGCGGCGCCGAGCAGATCGCCGAGGTCATCGGGCGTGACGAAATCGTCCCAGTGGTGGGTGCCGCGCGGAACCATGCCGAGCCGTTCGGCCGCCTCGACCATGAACAGGCGCGAGCGGACGGTACGGTTGGGGGTGGAAAGGATCATTAACCCGCCGGGCTGGAGGGCTTTTGCCAGCGCGGCGAGAAAGGCGGCCTTGTCGGCGACGTGTTCGAGCACTTCGAGCGCGGTGACGAGGTCGAACGGGCCGAGCGCGAGCGCCGCGACCTCGCCGTGGCGGTAGTCGATCGCGAGGCCGCTACCGGCCGCGTGCGCGCTGGCGGCGGCGATGTTTTCGGCTGCCGCATCGACCCCGGTCACCGCCGCGCCGAGCCGGGCGAGCGGTTCGCACAGGAGCCCCGCGCCGCACCCGGCATCGAGCGCGCGCTTGCCCGCGAGCGGCCGGAGGCTGCGCGAATCGCTGTGCCAGTGCAGGTCCACCGCCTCACGCAGAAACCCGAGCCGCACCGGATTGAGCTTGTGCAGCATGGCCGAGGAGCCCTTGGGATCCCACCAGCCGGCGGCGAGCTTGCCGAAGTGGGCCGCTTCGTCCGGGCGGATGGTGGCGCCGGGAGCCACAGGGGTGTTCATGGTTGCATTGCTCATCCCGTCTTCCTAAAGCGCCCCCGCCGTGCGGTCCACCGCGTCTGCAGGCAAGATTGTTGCGGATTGGCAAGGGAGCTATGTGGCGTGGCCCGCATCGTGATGAAATTCGGCGGCACTTCGATGGCCGGAACCGAGCGCATCCGCCGCGTGGCGAACATCGTGCGCCGCCAGCAGGCCGCCGGGCATGAAGTGGCCGTGGTCGTCTCTGCCATGGCCGGCGAGACTGACCGGCTGGTGATGTTCTGCCGCGAAGCCAACGCGCTGTACGATCCGGCCGAATACGACGTGGTGGTGGCCAGCGGCGAGCAGGTAACCGCCGGGCTGCTGGCGCTGACGCTGCAGGGGATGGGCTGCAAGGCGCGCTCGTGGCTGGGCTGGCAGCTACCGGTCAAGACCGACGACGCTTATGCCAAGGCGCGGATCGAAGGCATCGATTCGCCCGAATTGCTGGCCAGCATGGCGGCGGGAGAGATCGCGGTGATCCCCGGGTTTCAGGGCGTTTCAACGCAGAACCGGATTACCACGCTGGGCCGGGGCGGCTCTGACACTTCGGCAGTCGCGGTAGCGGCGGCGATCGGCGCGGACCGCTGTGATATCTATACCGATGTTGACGGCGTCTACACCACCGATCCCCGGATTGTGGCCAAGGCGCGCAAGCTGAAGAACGTCACGTACGAGGAAATGCTCGAGCTGGCTTCGGTCGGCTCGAAGGTGCTGCAGACCCGCTCGGTCAGCCTGGCGATGAAGAAAGGCGTCCGCGTGCAGGTGCTGTCATCGTTCATCGACGATGATGCCCCGGCCGCCGATACCCTGCCCGGCACGATGATCGTGAGCGACGAGGAACTGGCCAGAATTCAAGAGGAACGCGACATGGAACGCCAGCTGATCACCGGCATCGCCGCCGACAAGAACGAGGCCAAAGTCATCCTGACCCGCGTGCCCGACCGGCCGGGTGCGGTGGCGACGATCTTCGGTCCGCTCGCTGCGGCCAATATCAACGTCGACATGATCATCCAGAACGTCGGCCGCGACAAGGGCGAGACCGACGTGACCTTCACCCTGCCCTCGGCCGACCTCGTCCGCGCGCAGGCGCTGCTGGAAGGGGCCAAGAATACGATCGGGTTCAACCGGATCATCACCGACGGCAAGGTGGCCAAGATCTCGGTCGTGGGCGTGGGGATGCGCAGCCATGCGGGCGTGGCGGCCACCATGTTCAAGGCGCTGGCCGATCGCGGCATCAACATCCAGGCGATTTCCACCAGCGAGATCAAGGTGTCGGTGCTGATCGACGAGGACGATACCGAACTGGCAGTGCGCGTGCTGCATACCGCTTATGGGCTGGACGCAGAGTAAAGCGCTTTCCCGGGTCTGCCGGGCGTGGAATACCGGCGTAGTGATCGGTAACCTGCTCTATCGCGCGCGGCTCGCGTGGTTTTCGCTCAAGGAGGCGCTGTTTCTGCGCCGCCATGCCACCCGTGCGGCCCGGTTCGCGGCGATTTATGGCCGGCGCTTGTGGGGTGCGGGCGAGGAAAGCGCGTCGGGCGAGGGCAGCAGCCTTGTCGCCACGGCTGCGGCGCGCAGCGGGCTGGCCGGGCTGATCGCGGCCCACCACGTCGGCTCGATCCTTGATGCGCCGTGCGGCGATTGCCACTGGATCGCGCAGGTGTCGTTTGCCGGGGACTATCGCGGGGTCGATATCGTGCCCGAGCTGATCGCCGCGAACCGCACCCGCCATACCGGGCCGGGGCGCAGTTTTGCAGTGGCCGACATCGTCAACGATCCGGTGCCCCCGGCCGATCTGGTGCTGTGCCGCGAATGCCTCAACCACCTGCCGCTGGCCGATGGGCGGGCCGCGCTGGCCAACCTGGCGGCGGCGGCGGGGAAGCTGCTGGTGGTGACGCACCATCCCGCGATCATCGAAAATGGCGATCAGGCAGCATCGTTCCGGTTCCGCCGGCTTAACCTGACGCTGCCGCCGTTCGGCCTGCGCGCGCCGGACGCGCTGATCGACGAGGGTGAATGGGCCGAGGGCAAAACGCTGGCGGTATGGGACATGGCGCGGGGCGGCCCGTTCGCGGGGGTGATCGCCGGCATCCATTCGCATATGTGAACAATGCCAGCTCGCCCGCAGGCCGCTGGCGTACCATGTCCGGGCGCGTTAGCTATCCATGCGGGCAAGAAGCGCGGCCGCGAAGTCGCACCTGTCCGCACCGGAACGGTGGGAGAGATAAATGATTTCACTGATAGTCGCGGCACGCCGCCGAGCGGACCTCACGCGGGAAGAGTTCGTCGATCACTGGCTCAACCGGCATGGCCCGCTGGTGCTGAGCGTGCCGGAATTCGCGAAATACCTGAAGCGCTATGTGCTGCATCCGTTTGACGCAGACGGCGAGGGCCAAAGCCTCGTGCTGGGCGCCGTGCCTGAATATGACGGCGTGGGCGAACTGTGGTTCGACAGCCATGCGGCAATGATCGCCGCCTTCAACGAGCCGCGCTACCTCGAGATCATCCGGCCGGACGAGGACCGTTTCCTCGACCGGGATGCGTGCCTGAGCTTCGTGACCCGGCCGATGATCCAGAAGGAACTCGAAGCCTGAACGGCGCGGGTGTTGCTTGACACAGGGGACTGAAATGGACGACCGGCTGCAATACCTGCTCGATGTGCATGAAATCCGCGAGATATCGGTACTTTACAACCGCTATGCCGATGCGTGCGACGGGGCGAAATTCGCCGCGTTGTTTACCGAGGACGGCGAGTTCGACATCGTTGGCGCGCGGACGTTCCGGGGCCGCGCGGAAATCGGCGCGGTTGCAGATGGATCGCACGGCATCCTGCACATCGCGGTGGATTCGATCGTGGAGGTCAGCGGTGATACCGCCACGCAGAACTCCAAGCTGATCGTCGGCAAATTCAGCGCTGACCGGACCACGCTCGACCTGATCGGCACCACCACGATGCGCGATGTGTTCGTCCGGCAGGACGGGGGCTGGCGGATCAAGCGGCGGCAATCGCACCTTGATACCGATCCGGCAGCGACGCTGGCCCGGCTGGCAGTGCACACCGCCTGAAGCAGTAGCGCCGGCCCACCTGACAAACCGCGTTACCGGGAGAGAACACCATGCGGCTGGAGAACAAGGCAGCGATCATCACCGGCGCCGCGTCGGGCATCGGGGCGGCATCGGCCCGGCGGTTTGCCGCCGAAGGCGCGGACGTGACCATCGCGGATATCAATCCGATCGGCGAGGACGTGGCCCGCGCAATCCGCGCGGGCGGCGGCAAGGCCACGTTCGTGGCGACCAACGTGGCCGACTTCGCCGCGATCCGCCGCCTGTTCGATGCGCACATGGAGCGGTGCGGCAAACTGGATGTGCTGTTCAACAATGCCGGCAAGGACGGCTCGGGCAAGTCGGTGGCGGAAACGTCGGAAGAGGAACTGGACCTGCTGCTGACGGTCAATTTCAAGAGCGTGTTCCTGGCCTGCAAGCTGGCCGGGCCGATCATGGCGGCGGCGGGGCGCGGCTCGATCATCAGCACGTCGGCCGGGTCTGCGCGCGAAGGGCTGGCATGGCCCAATATCGGGGCCTACATCGCTTCGAAAGGGGCGATCATTTCGTTCACGCGGGCGCTGGCGATGGAACTTTCGCCCAGCGGGGTGCGGGTCAATTCGCTGAACCCGGGGGTAACCGACACGCCGATGCTGCGCAATTACGCGGCGACGACGGAAGACCCGGAAGCGTTCTGGAAGGCGATGCAGTCGATGCAATTGCTGCACCGGCTGGGCACGCCCGAGGAACTGGCGGCCGGGGCGCTGTTCCTGGCCTCGGACGAATCTTCCTATGTCACGGGGACAGACCTGTTGGTGGATGGCGGGCTGGTGCTGGGTTAGCGCCCGGTTCACCTTTTTTGTTGGGACCATCGAAACCAGCCCGGTTCAGATGGAATTAGTCCCATCGAAAGTGAGTGCCATGACCCAATATCTCGTGACTATGCTCGCCGGCGGCGCCGTGCTGTGGTTCAATCCGGTGTCGAAGGACCGGCTGGTGCGCAAATCGTCTACCGCGCTGGCCGGGCTGGTGTTTGCGCTGGGGCTGGTGGGCTTCATGACCAGACTGGTGCTGCCGGTCGCCTGATTTCGCCGTAAGGCGTTGTGGCGTTCAGTCGGTGTGGTCGCGCCCCTTGTGGCGCCACCACCACCAGCACCCGCCGCCCGCGACCGCGCAAAGGCCGCGCTCGACCGCGTCATACAGGTCGCGCTGGTGGCTTTCGCGGTCATGGCCAATCAGGGCCGCGGATTCCGCGTTGGTCAGGTTGGCGATGCCCTGCTGGCAGACGAAGTGGAACTTCACCCAGAAACGTTCACCCCCGGCATTGATGAAGCTGTAGGTGTGGCTGCCGAAGCCGTGCATGTGGCGGCAGCTTTGCGGGATGCCGCGATCGGACATCACGCTTGTCACCTGGTGGACCGCCTCTGGCAGCAGAGTCCAGAAATCCCAGTTGTGGCTGGCGCTGCGCAGGTTGATGCGCGGATCGCATTTCACCGCCTTGTTCAGAGCGGCGAACTTGCGCGGATCGCCGACGAAGAACACGGGGGTGTAGCGGCTGATGTCGTTCGTGACGGTGAAGGTGCGGAACGCGCCCGAACTTTTGGCGTGAGTCCGCCGTTCGGGGATGACCTCGCGGTCGAGGTTAGCCAGCTTTTCAAGCAGCCGGGTCCTGCATCAGCAGGGGTCGGCGCGGACCGGCGATGAGCGAATTGGCGTTATTGGCCCACGGGTTGCGCCGAATGCGGTGGTGAGGGCGCTGCCGTGGCCATAGGGGCAGCCGGGGGTGTCATTGCTCATCTTGCAGTCCTTGCAATGTGATGATCCCATCCATACCCCGGCTCGGTTTATCGCCAAAACTGGCCTAATGCGTCACAATTATCGACACAGGCGATTCTCGCTCAGCAACCGCGCGCTGGCGCCGGGACGCAGCGATGCTATAGGCGCACACGTTATCAATGCTGTTGGCAGTGCCAAGGGCAAGCCCGGACGGGGGATGCGTGACTGAAAAAACCAAGGCGCTGATGGCGCGCGGAGCTGCCTTTCTCGGTAGCGAATATGCCATTCTTTGTGGCGCGATGTCATGGGTGTCCGAACGGACACTGGTTTCCGCGATCAGCAACGCGGGCGGGTTCGGCGTGATTGCCTGCGGGGCGATGAACCCCGAACTGCTCGACAAGGAAATCGCCGCGACGCGGGCGCTGACCGACAAGCCGTTCGGCGTGAACCTGATCACGATGCACCCGCAGCTGTTCGACCTGATCGCGGTCTGCGCCAGGCACCGGGTCGGCCATGTGGTGCTGGCGGGCGGGATTCCGCCCAAGGGTTCGGTCGAGGCGATCAAGGAGTTCGGCGCCAAGGTGCTGGTGTTCGCACCGACGCTGGCGCTGGCCAAAAAGCTGCTGCGGTCGGGCGCGGATGCGCTGATAATCGAGGGCAGCGAGGCGGGCGGCCATATCGGCCCGGTATCGACCAGTGTGCTGGCGCAGGAAATGCTGCCCGCGCTGGCCGAGGACTTCATCGTGTTCGTGGCCGGCGGGATCGGCCGGGGCGAGATGGTGGCATCGTACCTCGAAATGGGTGCGGCCGGGGTGCAACTGGGCACGCGCTTCGCCTGTGCCACCGAATCGATCGCGCATCCCGCGTTCAAGAAGGCGTTCTTCCGCGCCAACGCGCGCGATGCGGTGGCCAGCGTGCAGGTCGATCCGCGCCTGCCGGTGATCCCGGTGCGCGCGCTGAAGAACAAGGGCTCCGAGGAATTCACCGCCAAGCAGCGCGAAGTGGCGCAACTGCTGGACGATGGCGCGATCGAGATGGGCGAGGCCCAGCTGCAGATCGAGCATTTCTGGGCCGGCGCGCTGCGCCGGGCGGTGATCGACGGCGACGTGGAAAGCGGTTCGGTGATGGCCGGGCAATCAGTCGGCATGGTCACGCGCGAGGACCCGGTCGCGGCGATCATCGCCGAACTGCTGAGCGAGTGCGAGGCGGCGCTGGCGCGGGTGTGATGGTACGGCCCGGTTGATTCCGGGTCGCGATCGGATCAGGATACCCTTCGCCAGCGGTGCATGACCTGCGGCGCGACGGGAGAGTAGCAGATGACGGCAACCGCGCTCGATCACGTGAACATCGTGGCCAGCGATCTCGACAGATCGGCCGCGTTCTATGCGGCGGTGCTTGAACTGGATCGGCGCGACGGGCCGCCGCCGCTGCGGGCCGACAAGGTCCAGTGGCTGCACGATGCCAGCGGCCGGGCGATCATCCACCTGGTGGTGGCCGAGATGGTGGCTGACATCATCCGCCCCGCCGTGCCGGGCCCGCACACCGGGGCGATCCACCATGTCGCGTTCGATTGCGCTGACCACGCCGGGACGGTAGCCCGGCTGGAGGCGCTGGGGGTGGCGTATGAAACCCGCGAAGTTTCCTCGATCGCGCTGCGGCAGGTGTTCATCGCCGACCCGGGCGGCGTGCTGCTGGAACTGAACTTTCGGGGGGATTGAGGGTACTGGCCGGACCTGATCGCCGCGGTTATCGTTACCACCGGACGGGCGACGAAGGCGCATGGCCGATGTGCGATCAATTCACCGATGCCGATAGCGCGGTTGCCGCAGCGCGCGGGCGCCTGTCGCGCCGCCAGTTCGGCCTGATCGGCGCGGCCGCTGCGGTCGCGACCGCGGGTCACGGGACCGGGGCGAATGGCAGCGCGGCAGCGGCCACGGCGGCGGGGCGCGCGGCGGAAGTCGCAGTCTATCCGGCCGACCATGGCTGGTGCACGATCGATGCGCCGGTTTACGATGCTGTGCAGGCGGAGAAGGCGTGGGGACGGATGCTGGTGTTGTTCGGGAAATTGTAGAAAGTTTGCCCGGGAAGAAGACCCACTCCCAGCCCCTCCCGCCCGCGGGAGGGGAGAACAAGGGCGCATTGTTCTTCCGGGATTTCCTCCCCATATGCCCGCGATAAGGAGAATCGCCGATGACCGACAAGCTTGACCTCACCGAGGACCAGTGGCGCGAGCGCCTGACGCCGGAGCAGTATCACTGCCTGCGCGAAGCCGGGACGGAGCGGGCCTTTACCGGCAAGTACGAGCAGAACAAGGCGGCCGGGGTGTATCTCTGCGCCGGGTGCGGGACGCCGCTGTTCCCAGCCGACACCAAGTACAATTCAGGGTCCGGCTGGCCGAGCTATACCGCGCCGGTCGCGGGCGAGGCGGTGGACGAGATTCGCGACGTGTCGCGCGGGATGGTCCGCACCGAAGTGCGCTGCGCAACGTGCGAAGGGCATCTGGGCCACGTTTTCCCCGATGGGCCGGGGCCGGCGGGGCTGCGCTATTGCATCAACAGCGCCTCGCTGGACTTCAAGCCGAAGGACTAGCGCGGCAGGGCGAACGGGCCGGAGTATTTTTGCGTTAACGCCGCGTTCCACTTCGCCTATGCACAGGGCGAATTGGATGCAGGCGCCGTCGCCGCCTGCCGAGGGGTTTGATCGCATACATGGCCCGTTCCGCCATCCGGCGCAGCATATCGGACACGCCGCCGCCGCCAACTCCGCCGCGTTCGCCTCGCAAGCAGCCCGGAAAACCGTCCGGCGGCGGCGGGTTCGGCCGGTTCGTCAAGCGCGTGTTCGCGTGGGGGCTGGCGCTGGTGGTGCTGGCCGGGATCGTGCTGGGCGTGGCGGTGGTCGTCGCGGCGCAGTCGCTGCCGAGTTTTCAGGCGCTGAAATCGCAGGCGCAGGGCCAGATGATCGTGGTTCGCGCGCGCGACGGCAGCGAACTGGTCTCGATCGGGCCGAGCTACGGCAAGTGGATCCCCGGCGACCAGCTGCCCAAAGTGATGAACGACGCGATGATCTCGGTCGAGGACCGCCGGTTCTACGATCACTTCGGGATCGATCCGGTGGGCATCGCGCGGTCGCTGTTCGTGCGGGTGGAAAGCGGGCGCTGGCGGCAGGGCGGATCGACCATCACCCAGCAACTGGCGCGCAACATCTTTCTCAACAACAACCGCACGTTCGTCCGCAAGGCGCGCGAGGCGGTGCTGGCGATCGCGCTGGAAAGCAAGTTTTCCAAGCAGCAGATTCTGGAGCTGTACCTCAACAAGGTCTACTTCGGCGGCGGCGCTTATGGCGTCGATTCCGCCAGCCGCAAGTTCTTCGGCCATGCCGGCACCGAACTGACCCTGCCCGAGGCCGCGATCATCGCCGGGCTGGTCAAGGCCCCGTCGCGCTATTCGCCGACGGCCGATCAGGTGGCTGCGGTCGGCCGGGCCAAGGTGGTGCTTCGGACGATGCAGGACGCCGGCGCGGTCAGCGCGGGCGAGGCGGCTGGGGTCGATTTCACTGCGGTGAAGTTCGCCGCCGAGGCGGGGCAGAACTCGGTGCGCTATTTCACCGACTGGGCGCTGCCCCAGCTTGATCTGCTGGTGCCCGAAAACAACGAGCCGATCGAGGTGTGGACGACGCTCGACCCGGCGATGCAGCACGCTGCGACCGACGCGGTGGCGAAGAATGCGCCCCGCGATTCGCAAGGCGCGCTGGTTTCGATGGACCGCGACGGCGGCGTTCTGGCGATGGTCGGCGGGACGGATTACGTCACGTCCAACTACAACCGCGCGGTCAACGCGGTGCGCCAGCCGGGATCGGCGTGGAAGCTGTTCGTCTATCTGGCCGCGCTGGAAGCCGGGTACAAGCCGGACGACGCAGTGGTCGACGAGCCGGTGACGATCGAGGGCTGGAGCCCGCACAATTCCGGGGGCAGCTATGCCGGCAAGATCGATGTGCGCACCGCCTTTGCCTATTCGAAGAATACCGTCGCGGCGCAGCTGGGCAACGAGGTGGGCTTTTCCAGCGTTGCGGGGATGGCGCGGCGGTTCGGGATCACCACGCCGGTCAACACGATGCCCTCGATGGTGCTGGGCACGTCGGACGTGCGCCTGATCGACATGACCCGCGCCTTTGCCGCGGTGGCCGCCAAGGGCACTTCGATCGAACCTTACGGGATCACCAAGGTCGCCACCACCGACGGGCGCGTGCTGTACGAGCACAAAGCGCTGGGCGGCCAGCAACTGGTGCAGCCTTATGTCGCGGCGGGGATCACCGATCTGTTGCAGACCGCGGTCAACATCGGCACCGGCCGCGCGGCGCAGATCGGCCGGCCGGTGGCGGGCAAGACCGGGACGACCAGTTCCAACAAGGACGGCTGGTTCATCGGCTTCTCCAGCGGGATAACCACCGGCGTATGGATGGGGCGCGACGATGCGCGGCCCGTGCCCGGCCTGATGGGCGGCACCGCCCCGGCGCGGGCCTTTGCCCAGTACATGAAACTGGCCACCGCCAAGCGCCCGGTCGAGCAGTTCGACACCGAGCTAAAACTGCCCGAGTTCCAGATCGAACCCGATGACGAGGCCAAATTCGGCCAGAGTCCCGAGGATTATTACTACGTCGACGAACAGGGCAACCTGATCGACCCGAACCGCCAGAAGGCGCCGCCACCGGACGATGCGCCAGTGGGGCGGCCCGAGGATAACGGCCTGCCGCCGGAAGCCGACGGCGCTGCGCCGCCAGCCGCCGCGAATGACGACTTCCTCGATCGGGCAACCGGTCAGCAGGTGGTGAAGCCCGTGCGGCCGGTGCAGTAAGATCGCGGGTGCGGACGCGTTTGAGTATCTGCGCGAAGAAGGTGCGCTATGCGTCCGAGGCAAAGGCGATTGCCGCCGCGCTGCGGGCAGACTTTTCGCTGCGGCCCTATCGCTGCGACCGCTGCCGCAAGTTTCACCTGACCAGCCGGACCAAGGGCAAGCGGGTGTTGCGGGTGGCAAATCCTCCCCCGGCGGGGGAGGATCGGTCGGCCATTGCGATCATGGCGTTCACTGATACGCTCACCCCATGAACCAGCCGCGTGACCTGTTGCCCGAACTGCTGCTGTGGGCCGACCACAAGCCGATCACGGTCGAGGCATGGCTGGCGCAAGTGGCGCGGTCGGACGAGGCGATGGGGTTTTGCGCGGTGTTGTGGCCCGCGTTCGTGACCGTGGGCGACATGGTGTTTCGCGCGCCGTTCGATCATCAGCGGCTGGCCGGGTGGGTCCGCGCGGATCATCCGCGCGAAGCGATCGAGCGGGCGCTCAACCTGTTCAGCTTGAAAGACTATTTCCACAGCGGGGCCGAACCGAAAGCCATCGCGCGCGACCGGCGGCTGGCGCTGGGGCGGACGATGGCGGCGATGTTGCCAGCCAAGCTGGCGCAGGACTTTCCGCAGCTGCGGTTTTCGGCGGTGCTGGTGGACGATGCGCAGGATGTGGGGGTGACGTTTTTTCAGGTGTAGGGAGCGCGCGAGTGGCTGCCGACCACCCCAACGTAGACAGCGCACCACGGCCGAGCAAACCCGTCATCCTGAACTTGTTTCAGGGTCCGACGCGCCTTCAGGTCAGGTGGTGCGTGGGGAGAACTGGATGCCCGCCTGCGCGGGGATGACGAAGGTGGTAGTCATTGCTCCCCACCCCAATCCCGCCCGATCCCCCAGCAAAACGGCCCGCCTCCTCCCGGAAGCGGGCCGTTTCTGCCTAACCTCTCACCCAATCAGCGCAGGCGCACCGGCATATAGGTGGCGGGCTGGCCGCGGCGCTGGACGCGCAGCAGGACGGCGGCGCGGTTCTGGGCCTTGGCTGCCTTCACGATTGCTTCGAGCTGGGCGATGCTGGTTACCGGGGCATAGTTGGCGCTTAGCACGATGTCGCCGCGCTGGAGGCCCTTTTGTCCGGCGTCGGACGAGCCATCGACCACGGTGATGACCACGCCCTGCGTGCCTTCACCGGCACCAAGCTGGCGGGCGATGGTGGTAGTGAGGGGGATGGCCGAGAAGCCCATGGCCTGTTCGATCACGCCCTGGCCCTGTTTTTTCGGCGCCTGGTTATAGGGATCGGCCGGCTGGTTCGGCTGGGCCGGATCGAAGGTCTGCTGCGCCAGTTCTTCCTCGGTCGGGCGCTTGGCGACCACCGCCGTGATGGTCATGCGCTGGCCGTTGCGGATGATGTCGAGCGGGATGGGCGTGCCCGGCGCGGTGTTGGCGACGAGGAAGGACAACGTCTGGCCGGGTGAGACGTCCTTGCCGCCCACCCGCATGACCACGTCACCGGCCTGTAGCCCGGCCTTGGCCGCTGCGCCGGTCGGTTCGACCGCCTGGACGAATTCGCCCCGGTTGTGCGGAATGCCAAGCGAATCGGCCAGATCCTCGGTCAGCGGCTGAATTCGCACGCCAAGGTAGCCGCGTTCGATCGCCTGCCCGTTCCTGAGCTTTTCGACGATCGGCGCGGCGATTTCCGCCGGGATCGCAAATCCGATGCCGACGCTGCCGCCGGTGGGCGAATAGATCGCGTTGTTGATGCCGATCACCTGGCCCTTCATGTCGAACATCGGACCGCCGGAATTGCCCCGGTTGATCGCGGCGTCGGTCTGCAGGTAGCGATCGTACGCCGAGCCGGAGCCGGTGGCGCGGTAGACCGCCGAGATGATCCCGGAGGTGACCGTGCCGCCCAGCCCGAACGGGTTGCCGATGGCGATCACCCAATCACCGACGCGCGCGGTGCGGCTATCGCCGAACTTGACGAACGGCAGCGGCTTGGCCGCGCTGATCTTGAGCACGGCAAGGTCCGACGCGGCGTCGCGGCCGATCAGCTTGGCCGGATACTCGGTTCCATCGGGCAGGTTGACGGTGATCGATTCGATCTCGCCCTGACCTTCGGCGGTAATCACGTGGCTGTTGGTGACCACGTAGCCATCGGCCGAGATGATGAAGCCCGAGCCGAGCGACTGGGCTTCGCGCGTTTGCGGGGTGCCGCCGCCGCTGCCATCGCCGCCGCCGAACAGGTCGGCGAAGGGCGTGCCCGCGAACGGGTTGTTACTGGCCGCGACGCGCACTTTCTGCCGGGTAGCGATGTTGACCACCGCCGGTTGCAGTTGCTGCGTCAGGTCGGCAAAGCTGGCCGGCGCACCGGCGCGCGGGACCGCCGCCTGCATCTGCTGCGCATCGTTCTGCGCGACCTGGGCGCCGGCGGGGAGGCCGGTCACCAGCGAAAGCGCCGCGCCGCCAAGCAGCAGCGCCGATGTCACTCCATAAGCGTATCGCACGGGCTTCACGTCCTTTGTCTTCCTTTTCGTGGCGCGGATCCGGCGCCTGTGGGCAAGCCAGCATTCACGCCGCTGGGCCTTAACGCAAATTGAATGGCACTGCTGTTTGGGCGACCCTTAAGGCTTTGTCACTTTCCACGCGGCAATGGTCGTCCGTTACGGATTGGCCTTGCCCTTGAACTGGCGGAGATAATCGCTGTCGGGCGAGAGCATCATCGTGCTTTGCCCGGTGTTCTTGGGATTGGCGAACGTCACCACGTAGCTTTGCATCGCGCGATAGAAATCGTAGAAAACCGGGTCCTTGTTGAAGGCATCGGCGTAGATCTTCGACGCGGTGGCCTGCGCCTCGGCGCGGATGATCTGCGCATTCCGCTGGCCTTGCGCAATGATCGTCGAAGCTTCCTGTTCCCGCGCTGCGCTCATCCGCGCGAAGGCGGATTCGAGCGGGGTGCCGTCGGGCAGGTCGGCGCGCTTGATCCGCACGTCGATCACTTGCACGCCATATTCGCGCGCTTCCTGATCAAGCCCCTGGCGGATGTTCTTCATTGCCTGGCCGCGTTCGGCGGTGAGCAGCGACTGGAACGTACGCTTGCCCAGTTCCTGCCGCAGGACCGAGGAGAGGATCGGCTGGAGCTGTTCCCCGACCCGTTCGGTGGTGCCGGCCGAACGGACCATGCGGACCGGATCGATGATGCGGAAGCGGGCATAGGCATCGACTTCGATCCGCTGCTGGTCAGTCGACAGCACCTGCTGGCGTTCCATGTCGACCGACAGCACCCGCTTGTCGATCCGCACCAGCCGTTCGGCGATGGGGATGCGGAACACGAGGCCCGCGCCGGTGCTGCCGAAATCGGCACTGGGGCGAAAGCGGTTGAACACGCGCACCGGCTCGCCGAAGCGGACGACCACGGCCTGTTCGGTTTCGGGCACGACGGTGACGACCGACAGGACGCCGACGATCGCCACGATCACCGCGATGACGGCGGGCTTGTTGTCCTCCCAGATGCGCTGGGCAAAGTTGTCGTTCATCACTGGGTCCCCCCCTCGGTCGCGGGCGGTGCCTTCTTCGCAATCTGCGGCAGCGGCAGGTACGTGGTGACCCCGGGCGCGGCGATGATCACCTTGTCGTTGTTGGCCAGCACGCGTTCCATCGTCTCGTAGTACAGGCGGCGGCGAGTGACTTCGGGAGCGAGCTTGTATTGCCCGTAGACCTTGTCGAATTCGGCCGCAGCGCCTTGCGCCTGCGCGGTCACCTGCAACGCCCACGCCTGGGCGTTGGTCAATTCACGCTGGGCATCCTGCTGGGCCACGGTCACTTTCTGGAACGCATCGATCACCTTGGCCGGCGGATCGGCCTTCTTGATTTCCACGCCCTGGATCAGCACGCCCGCGCGATAGGCATCGAGCACCGCCTGCATGCGATTGCGCACGTTCTGTTCGATCGTGGCGCGGCCGGCACCGCCCATCGCCTCGGTCAGCGGTACTTCGGCGATCGAGGCGCGCATCGCGGCTTCGGCAACTTCCTTTACCGTCTGGTCGGGATCGGCCAGCTGGAAGGAATAGAGTTTGAGGTTGTTGATGTTCCAGCGGACGAGGTAGCTGATGTCGACCAGGTTGCGGTCGCTGGTCAGCATCAGCTTTTCGCCTTCGCCCTCGGGGATCGAATCGCGCTTGATCGAGGTGACGTCGACCACCGCGACGCTTTCGATCGGCCACGGCGCGGTCAGCGAGACGCCCGGGGCGATGGTGCGCGAATATTTGCCGAAGGTGGTGACGATGCCTTGTTCCTTGGGGCCGACCATGTGCGTGGTGCTCAGCGCCAGCCAGACCAGCGCGATGGCGCCGACTATCAGCGGCATCCAGCTGCGTCCATCGGGCCGGACCGGAAAGCGCGGAAAGCTGCTACCACCGCCGCTACCGCCGCCGCCGCCGGGCCGTCCGGGGCCGCCGGGACGCGAGCGGAAGATATCCTCAATCGTGGAAGGGCGGCGCGGCGGTTCGCTTTTGCCGGTGCCGCCGCCGGGCAGCCAAGGATTGCGCGGGCCGGGCGCGGGTTCAGGTGCGGGGGGCGGAGGCGCATCCGGGCCGGGCGCATCGCCAGCGGATTCGCCGCCGGTGTCGCCCTTCGGCTCCCCATTATCCCCGCCGCCCCAAGGGCTGCGGCCCCCTGCCATTGCCAGACGGCCGCGTGCGATCACATCACTGATTTCTTTCATGCTCGCCGTTATAGGAGCGAGTGGCTGACAAAAACAGTGCCCCCGCCCGATTTTCCCAGTCGCAGTTTTCCCGGCGGCGGTTTCCTTGCTAGGGGGCCAAAGGAACGGGAACCACGGGTTTAGCTACGGGAACAGTCATGAGCAGTGATGCAGGCGCGGCGCTGAAGGAACTCTTGCCGGCCGAGGCACAGGCCCGGCTGGGCACGCTGCGGCTGGCCGGGGGCGTGGCGACCGTGGTGCTGGATGTGTCCGGGCTGGACCAACTGGCGCGCGACAAGCTGGAAATCGCGGTGAAGGCCGCGCTGCGCGGGGCGCCAGACGTGACCGAAGTGCGCGTGGGTATGACGGCAGAACGCGGGGCGGAAGCAGTACCTGCGCCCAAGCCGCTGATCATCGCGGTCGGTTCGGGCAAGGGCGGCGTTGGAAAGTCCACGCTTTCGGCCAATCTCGCGGTGGCGCTGGCGCGGATGGGCCGGAAAGTCGGGCTGGTCGATGCCGATATCTACGGCCCGTCGCAGCCGCGCCTGATGGCCAACGAAGGCCAGCGGCCCGAGGCCCACGACAGCAAGATGATCCCGGTCCCAAGCCGCTGGGGCGTGCCGGTGCTGTCGATGGGCCATCTGGTCGAGCCGGGCAAGGCGATCGCCTGGCGCGGGCCGATGGCCAGCAACGCGCTGGGCCAGCTGATCGACGCGCACTGGGGCGATATCGAGGTGCTGGTGGTCGATCTGCCGCCCGGCACCGGCGACGTGCAACTGAGCATGGTGCAAAAGCACAAGCCCGCCGGGGTGGTGATCGTCTGCACCCCGCAGGACCTGGCGCTGATCGACGCGACCCGGGCGATGAGTTTCTTCGAACAGGCCCACGTCCCGCTGATCGGCATGGTCGAGAACATGTCGGGCTATGTCTGCCCGCATTGCGGCGAATCGAGCGATCCGTTCGGGCACGGCGGCGCCGAAGCGGTGGCGCGCAGCATGGACGTGCCGTTCCTGGGTCACGTTCCGCTCGACCTGACGATCCGGCAGGACAGCGATGCGGGCAAGCCGCCCGCCGCGCACGATACGCCGCAGGGCAAGGCCTTCTTGGCCATCGCCAGCCGCGTGGCGGACTGGCTGGACCAGACCGCCTGAGATGGCGGTCGCTCGGCCGAAGATCACACACCCGATGGTAACAAGACGGGGGCTGCTGATCGGCGCGGCGGCGGGCGGCGGGCTGCTGGTCGCGTGGGGGCTGACCCCGCGCACGTTCCCGTTGCCGCTTGATCCGCGCGAGGGCGAAACCGCGTTCAATGCGTGGCTGCGGATCGGGGACGACGGGATCGTGACCGTCGCGGTGCCGCAGCTGGAAATGGGGCAGGGGATCACCACGCTGTTGCCGCAAGTGGTGGCGCAGGAACTGGGCGCGGACTGGCGGCTGGTCGCGGTGGAGCCCGCGCCGGTCAGCGGGGCCTATGCCAATGTGCCGCTGGCGGCGAAGTGGGCGCCCCTGTGGACGCCGACGTGGATGCCGCTGGCCGCCGATCTGGCCGACGGCGCGGATTCGTGGCTGGCCACCAGCTATGCCCAGCGGCACCGCTTTACCGCGACGGCGGACGGCACCGCGATGGCCGCTTACGAAACCCCGGCGCGCGAGGCGGCCTGTGTGGTGCGCACGTTGCTGATGCAGGCGGCCGCCCGGCGCTGGGGCGTGGACTGGCGCGAATGCAAGGTTGCGCACGGGCAGGTCAGCCACGCCACCCACCGTGCGGACTTTGGCGAACTGGCCGAAGATGCGGCGGGTTTCAGCCCGCCCGGCACCCTGCCGCTGGGTCCGGTCCCGGCTGAGCGGACCGATGCCTATGCCCCGGGCGTGGTTCCCCCGTTCGCGCGGCTTGACCTGCCCGCCAAGGCCGAAGGTTCGATGACCTTTGCCGGGGACGTGCGGCTGCCCGACCTGGTCTTCGCGGCGATCCGCCATGCGCCGGTCGCGCGGGAAGTTTCGCTTGGTCATTATGATCCGAACAAGGCCGAGGGCGCCGGGGTGCGGCTGGTCCGGGGTGAAGGCTGGCTGGCCGCGGTGGCGCCGAGTTGGTGGACGGCCGAGCGGGCGCTGGCGAAGGTCGCGCCGACCTTCGTCGCGAAGGGGCTGGTCGACAGTGCGCGGATCGATGCCGCGCTCGACCAAGCGGTGAAGCAGGCGCGCACGCACCGGATCGTGACCGTGGGCGATCCCGACGGGGCGATGGCCGTGCCGCCGTCGCTGGTGGCGCGCTATGACGTGGCGGCGGGGCTTCACGCCGGGCTGGAGACGGCCAGTTGCACCGCGCGGCTCAGCGATGGGCGGCTGGAGCTATGGCTGGCGAGCCAGGCGCCCGAGGCGGCGCGGCGCGCAGCGGCCAAGGCGGTGGGGCTGCGCCCGCGTGACGTGGTGCTCTATCCGGTGGCGGCCGGGGGCAGCTTCGATGCGCGGCTCGAATCCGATCACGCGGCGGAAGCGGCGCTGATCGCGCAGGAGGTCGGCAAGCCAGTCCAGCTTACGTGGTCCCGCTGGCAGGAACATCTGGCCGGCAAGCCGCGCGCGCCGGCATCCGCGGTGCTGTGGGCGACGACCCGATCTTCGGGCGAGGCATCCGGTCAACCGTCCGGCGGCGAAGTGCTGGCGTGGAAGGCGCGGATTGCCACCCCGGCGGCAGCGCGTGAGTTCGGGCGGCGGTTGTTCGGCGAAATGTCGGCCCGCGACGCGCTGGCGGCCAGCACCGGCGAGGCCGACCCGATGGCGCTCGAAGGCGCGCTGCCGCCCTATGCGCTGGCCAACGTCGCGGTCGATCATGTGCCGGTTTCGACAGGTATCCCGGCGGGGCGTCTGCGCGGCAATGCGCACGGGATGACCGCGTTCTTCACCGAGAGTTTCGTCGACGAACTGGCCCGCGCCGCCGGGCGCGAGCCGCTGTCCTACCGGATCGAGATGCTGGGGAACGACCTGCGTCTGGCCGAATGTCTGCAACGCGCCGCCAGCCTGGCCGAATGGGGCGGCGGCAACGACCAGAGCGGGCAGGGGCTGGCCTGTCACCGCATCGGAGAGGGGCGCATCGCGGTGATCGCCACCGCGGTGCGCGATGCGGCCGGAGTGCGGGTGGAGAAGATCAGCGCGGTGGCCGATATCGGCCGGATCGTGAACCTTGATCTCGCGCGCCAGCAGATCGAGGGCGGGCTGGTGTTCGGCCTTGGCCTGACGCTGGGGGCCAGCACCGGCTATGCGCGGGGGCTGCCGATCAGCGGGCGGCTGGCGGGGCTGGGCCTGCCGCTGCTGGCCAATACGCCGGAAATCGCCGTGGGCTTCGTGCAAAGCGATGCGCCGTCGGCCGATCCCGGGGAACTTGGCGTGGCCGCGATCGCGCCTGCCATTGCCAACGCGCTCCATTCGGCCACGGGCATCCGGTTCCGCAAGCTGCCGCTGTTTGCCGAGGAAGTCTGATGGAACTTGATCCCCGTCCTGTCGGCCACCCCGCCGCGCCCAACGGGGGCATCGGCGTGCTGCTGGTGAACCTGGGCACGCCCGACGCGCCGACCCCGGCGGCAGTGAAACGCTATCTGGCCGAGTTCCTGTCGGACCGGCGGGTGGTGGAAATCCCGGCGCTGCTGTGGCAGCCGCTCCTGCGCGGGATCATCCTTAACACCCGGCCGCAGAAAAGCGCCCATGCTTACAGCCAGGTGTGGGGGCCGGACGGTTCGCCGCTGGCTGCGATCACCAAGGCGCAGGCCGAGGGGTTGCAGGCGCGGCTGGGCGATGCGGCACAGGTCCGCTGGGCAATGCGGTATGGCAATCCCGCGCTGGGTGCCGAGGTGGCGCGGCTGAAAGACGACGGGTGCGACCGGGTGCTGATCGCCCCGCTCTATCCGCAGTATTCCGCTGCGACGACCGCGACGGTGATCGACGCGCTGGGTGCCGCGCTGAAGGCGATGCGCTGGCAGCCGGCGATCCGCACGCTGCCGCCCTATTTTGACGATCCGCTGCATATCGAGGCACTTCGGGCCGATATCTCACACCAGTTGGCCGCGCTGCCGTTCCGGCCCGAAGTGCTGCTGCTGTCGTTCCACGGCATGCCCGAACGCACCCTGGAGCTGGGCGATCCCTATCACTGCCATTGCCGCAAGACCGCGCGGCTGCTGGCAGAGGCCCTGCAGGCCGAATGGGGCGACGTGCGGGTGGAGGTCAGCTTCCAGTCGCGGTTCGGGCGGGCCAAGTGGCTGGAGCCGGCGACCGACGCGGTGCTGGAACGCGAAGGCAAGGCGGGGACGAGGCGGCTGGCGATCGCCGCGCCGGGGTTCTCGGCCGATTGCCTTGAAACGCGCGAGGAACTGGCGATCCGGGGGATGGAGCAGTTCGTCGTGGCGGGCGGGACCGACTTCGCCGCGCTCGATTGTCTGAATACCGGACACGCCGGGATGGCGATGCTGGAGGGGCTGGTACGGCGGGAGCTGGCGGGGTGGATTTGACGGTCGCACCATTGCCCACTCCGCTGCGACTAACTCCGCCTGCGGCTTCGTAAGTCTCGCTCCCCTCCTGCAAGCGGGAGGGGTTGGGGGTGGGTCTGCAACCCCTCAGAAATCCACTGCGATCCCGTTACGCTCCCAGTCGCCATAGCGGGTGGGCGACAGGCCGTTGGGATCAGGCTCGCCCTTGGGCGGCTGCGGCTGGGGCACCGGATCGTTGCTCCAGTGCGCGGGCTTGATGAAACCCGCCGGGCGGCTGGTGGCGCGTTTGGTCATATGGCTGACATGGCGCCACTGGCCCTGCATTGCAATCGGGGATAGGGGCGGGCGATGGATATACCCGGACTTCCCGCGCGCCGTGCGGCGCTTCGCCTGATCGATGCCGTTTTGCGGCGGGGCGACACGCTGGATCAGGCAGCGCACAACGCGGTGCAGGGCATCGCCGCCGATAGCGACAAGGCGCTGGCCCGCGCCATCGCCGGCGAGGCGCTGCGCTGGCTCCACGATATCGACGCGCTGATCGACAGCGCGACGCGTGAGCCGTTGCCCGATGATGCCAAGCCGCGCGCGGTGCTGCGGCTGATGCTGGCGCAGTGGCTGCGGCTGGGCACCCCGCCCCACGCGGTGGTGGCGACCGCGTTGCCGCTGCTGGTCGGCGGACCCAAGCGGCTGGCGCACGGGGTGTTCGCCACGCTGACCCGGCAGGGCGCCAAATTGCCCGATGCGCCAAGCCTGCCCGATGCGGTGGCCGCGCGCTGGGGTGAGCGGGCGGACGGGATCATCCCTGCGCTGGCGGTGCCGCCCCCGCTCGACCTGACCTTGCGCGATTGGCGGCGCGATCCCGCCACCACCGCCGAATGGGTCGAACGGCTGGGCGGCCTGTCGCTGCTGCCGGGCCATGTCCGCCTGCCGCGCGGCGATGCGGTGCACGCGCTGGATGGCTATGCCGAAGGCGCATGGTGGGTGCAGGACCTCGCGGCCAGCCTGCCGGCGCGCCTGCTCGGGTGCGGACCTGGCCGGGCGCTGGACCTGTGTGCGGCGCCAGGCGGCAAGACGCTGCAACTGGCGGCGGCCGGGTGGCAGGTTACCGCGCTCGACATGTCGGCAAAGCGGCTCGAACGGCTGGCGGAAAACCTTTCGCGGTGCGAACTTTCCGCCGAAGTGGTGATTGCCGATGTGCTGACATGGGCGCCAGAAGAAACGTACGATGCGATCCTGCTCGACGCGCCGTGCACCGCCACCGGCACCTGCCGCCGCCACCCCGACGTGCTGCACCGGATTGGCGCAGCCCAGATCCGTGACATGGCCGATCTGCAGGCGCGGCTGCTGGCACGCGCGGCGGGCTGGCTCGCCCCCGGCGGGCGGCTGGTATATGCGGTCTGCTCGCTCGAGCGCGAGGAAGGCGAGGCGCAGGCGGTGCAAGTGGCACTGACGCCAGAGCCGATCCGCGCCGATGAATTGCCGCAGGGCCTGACGCCAACAGCCGAGGGCTGGCTGCGCACAGATCCCGGAATGCTGCTCGATTCCGGTGGGTTGGACGGGTTCTTTATCGGGCGGTGGAAGCAGTAGGGTGCGTCCCCCTCCCGCTTGCGGGAGGGGCGCAGAACGGCTCACATTTCCGCAGCTTTCCTATAACCTCAAGCTGACTTCACCTTTGCCGCAAAGCTCTTGCGCAGCTTCTGCAACTTGGGCGGAATTATCGCGAGGCAATAGGGATTGCGCTGGCCTTCGCCGTCCCAGTATTCCTGGTGATAGTCCTCGGCCGGGTACCATTCGGACGGGTCTTCGATCGTGGTGACGATCGGCGCGGTGCGCTCCGTCTGGGCACGGGCGATGGCGGCTTCGGCTGCGACGCGCTGTGCGTCGTCCAGCGGAAAGATCGCGGAACGGTACTGCGTGCCGACATCGTTGCCTTGCCGGTTAAGCTGCGTCGGATCGTGAGTCGCCATGAAGATGTCGAGCAGGTCGCCCAGCGCAAGGACGTCCGGATCGTAAGTCACGCGGATCGCCTCCGCATGGCCGGTGGTGCCGCCACAGACCTGTTTGTACGTGGGATCGGGCACCGTGCCGCCGATGTAACCGCTTTCGGCGTCGCTCACGCCGATCACGTCGCGAAACACCGCTTCGGTGCACCAGAAGCAGCCGCCCGCGAGAATTGCCTGAGCCATCGGTTTGGGGTCCTTCATCGATTGGCAGCGAAGATAGGGATCGGTCGTGCATCTGTCATCCTCCCCGCCCGAATCCTGTGCGGTAGACTTCGCATGGCGCGCGCCTTACTTGCAGGCGCATGACCGAAGTTACCGTCGCCGCGCTGCAACTGCCAACGGGCTCGCCTGACGAACAGGACAACATCGCCGCCGTTGCGGCGCTGGTCGAACAGGCGGCCGCCCGGGGCGCGCAGATCGTGCTGCCGCCGGAACTGTTTTCCGGCCCCTATTTCTGCACGGTCGAGGACGAGGCGCTGTTCGCGCTGGCCCGCCCGGTGGCGGAGCATCCCTCGGTGCGGGCGATGCAGGCACTGGCGGCCAAGCTGAAGGTGGCGATCCCGACCAGCTTCTTCGAACGCGACGGGCACCACTACTACAATACGCTGGCGATGATCGACGAGCGCGGAGAGGTGCTTGGCACCTATCGCAAAAGCCACATTCCCGACGGCCCGGGATATGAGGAAAAGTACTATTTCCGCCCCGGCAACGATGGCTTCAAGGTGTGGGACGTTGCGGGTACGCGAATCGGCGTGGGGATCTGCTGGGACCAGTGGTATCCCGAATGCGCGCGGGTGATGGCGCTGATGGGGGCAGAAGTGCTGTTCTACCCGACCGCGATCGGGACGGAACCGTATGACACGCAGCTCGACACCAGCCGGATGTGGCGGCGGGCGATGCAGGGCCACGCGGTGTCGAACTGCATGCCGGTGATCGCGGCTAACCGGATCGGGACCGAAACCGGTCAGCGGTTCTACGGCCACAGCTTCATCACCGACGAATGGGGCGATTTCATTGCTGAATTCGGGGCTGAGGAGACCGGTGTGCTGACCGCGACGCTGGACCTCACCCGCGCGGCGAAGCACCGCGCCGGGATGGGCTTTTTCCGGGATCGGCGGCCGCAGCTTTACACCCGG
>JANLUV010000029.1:0-1733 GCA_031363685.1 Alphaproteobacteria bacterium
GCAAACAAACAAGGGCGGTTCAAGGCAAATGGCCGATCCCAGCCCGGCGGTGGCCTTGGCGGTGACATTGGGCGAATCAGGCGCGATCAGGCTGATGACCGGCGTCAGGGTGTAGCGCGTGCGCCGGGTGTCGAGCGATACGCGTACGAACTTGGCGGCGCTGGGGGTGGTCGTCGCGTTGGTATCGTCCTCGGCGTCGCGCTTGGTCGGGTAGAAGGTCAGACCGCTGACGGTGAGCTGGCTGGCCCCGCCGTCGTTTGCCATCAGCGAACGGTTGACCACGAGGCTGGATGCGGCGGTGGTCGCGCGGGTGATCGCGAGGGATGTCCCGTTAAGCTGGGTTGCCGCCGCCAGCGCCGCCTGGTCGGCCGCGTTCTGCAGTTCGGTGTCGAGGGTGCCGAGCTGGGCATAATCAAAGCCGACGCCGATAACCGCGACGAGAGCGGTCAGTGCGAGGGCGTAACTGGCCGCGACCGCGCCGTCGCCGTTCCTGAGAAAATCCCCGATGAACTGCCTGCCCATGATTGCACCGTCCGTTCAGTTTCCTCCGCCAGCGCTCTGGCTGCGCGAAGTCGAAATCCGGTCAGGCTTCTTCACCTGATCGGTGTTGTAACGGTCCTGCGCCGTAGCGGCGTTCTGGCCGCTGGTGACCAATTCCGTATCGTAGTGCGGCGCCGGGTCGATCACTTGCGCCGCGAAGGTCTGGCGCAGCGCTTCGCCGAAGGCCGGGCCGGTGCTGGCCACGCCGGTCTGCATACTGTCGGTGCAGGCGGCAGTCGCCAGCAGCGAGGCAACGCAGAGGCAGCCACGAAACAGCTCAATACGCATACTTCGGCTCCTTGGCGGCAGGATCGCTTGCTGCGTTGGCCGGAAGGCCACCCGGTGGTGCGGCGGCCGCCGCCGGAGACGTCGGTGCGGCCGGGGGGAGCGATCTTGCGGTAGCGGGCTGACCCAGCAGGATCGTGCCGGCCGCCGTCGGGTCACTGATCGCGTCGGTCGGCAGGCGAACCTGCGATGGCCGGATTGGCGCGACAAGGTGCGGGGTGACCACGATCAGGAGTTCGGTCTCGCCCTTCTGGAAGCTGCTGGAGCGGAACAGGGCGCCGATGATCGGAATCGAGCCGAGCAGCGGCAGCTGGTTGACCGAAGTCTTGAAGTCCTGCTGCATCAGGCCGGCAAGGGCGAAGCTTTCACCATCGCGCAATTCGATCGTGGTGCTGGCGCGCCGGGTGCGGATGCCCGGGATCGTGATGTTTCCAAGCGTGATCGAGGCAGTCGGATCAATCGAGCTGACTTCCGGCTCGACGATCATGCTGATCGTCTTGTCCGACAGGACTGTCGGCGTAAAGCCGAGGCTGACGCCAAAGGGCTTGAACTGGACGGTTATCGCCCCAATGTTGCCCCCGCCGCCGCCGCCGCCCGAGGAAGACTGGGGGACGGGCACCGGGAATTCGCCGCCGGCCAGGAACGAGGCGCGTTGGCCCGAAATCGCGACCAGGGTCGGTTGGGCGAGGGTTTTGGCCAGGCCCTTCGTTTCCAGCGCGTTGAGCATGCCGTCGATGCTGAGGCCGCCGAGGTTGAAGGCCTGGCGGAGCACCCCGAACGCGCCGCTGATCGGTGTGGACGAAAGAAACGACGGCTGGCCCCCGCTGACAGTAGTGGTGGTCACTCCGCCTGTGGTGGTGGTGCTGACAGTACCCGGCAAGCCCGGAACGAAGCCGGAGCCGGCGCCC
>JANLUV010000083.1:0-10161 GCA_031363685.1 Alphaproteobacteria bacterium
CCAGGCCGGCAGCCAGTCGAACCCGAACAGCTTCACGATCACCAGCCAGCCGATCCCGCTGCCCAGCGGCAGCGCGACGGCGGCAAGGATCACGCTCAGCAATCCATATTCGCCCAGCAGCACCAGCAGCACTTGCGCCCGGCTGGCGCCCAGCACGCGCAGAATCACGGTATCGTAAGTCCGCGCCGCGCGGGCGGCGGCGATGGCCCCCAGCAGTACCGCGATTCCGGCCAGCACCGCGACCGAGGCGGCGGCCAGTATCGCCAGGCTCATCTGATCCAGCAGCCCCCGCGCATCGCGCAGGATGGCGCCGGTCTCGATCACCGAACTGGACGGAAAGGCTTTCACCAGCCGCCGCAGCAGCTCGCCCGCTGACGATCCGTCCGGCAAATCGATCGTCGCAGCCAGATTGTGCGGGGCCTCGGCGATGGCGTTGGGCGTGAACACCAGCACATAGTTGAATCCCAGCGAATCCCAGTCGATCCGCCGGAACGAGGCAATGGTCGCGCTCCGCTCCACCCCCAGCAGGCTGACCGAAATCCGGTCGCCCAACTGCAGGTTCAGCGATTGCGCCAGCTGCTCATCCACCGAAACCAGCGGCGGCCCGGTATGGTCCCGTGCCCACCACTGCCCGGCGGTCAGCGCGTTGCCTTCCGGCAGGTCGGCCGCATAGGTCAACCCGCGCTCGCCGCGTAGCGCCCACACGTCTTCGGGAATGTTCTTCAACTCGGCCACACGGATCATCTTGTCGGCCGGGCCATAGGCCAGGATCGCGCCGCGCAAGTTGGGCACCATGCGGACTTGCGCAGCCGGCACGGTCTGGCGGACGGCGACAGTGAATTCGGCGGCCCGGGCGCGCGGCACGTCGAGCACGAAGAAATCCGGCGCGTGTCGGGGCACGCGGGCGGCAATGTTGGCATCAAGGCTCGATTGCACGGCGGCGAGCAGCACGAAGGCTGACAGGCCAAACCCCAGCGCAGTCACCAGCGCCCCGGTCTGCGCACCCGGCCGGTGCAGGTTGGCCAGCGCCGCGCGCAGCAGCGGGCGGTGCGGGCGCGGCACCCGGGCGAGGCCACGGCGCAGCAACTGCCCCAGTCCGCCCAGCAGCGCCAATGTGCCCGCCGCTCCAGCCAGGAAATACAGCGTCACCAGCGGCTGCGCGGCGGTGGCAAGGGCCAGGCCGACAATCAGCGCAAGGCCCAGCGCAACGGGCAGCAGGGCAGCCTGCCATGCCCCGCGCAGTTCGCTCACCCGTGCGCGCATCAGCGCCATCGCCGGAAAGGCCCGCGCCCGGGCCAGCGGCGGCGCGGTGAACACCAGCGCCACCAGCAGGCCATAAGCCGCCGCGCGCAACAAGGCCGCGCCGTCGAATACGAACCCCGGCGTCACCGGCAGCAGGCTGCCCAGCGCCCGCGCCAGCAGCGGCGTCACCAGCACCCCGGCCGCCAGCCCGGCCAAGCTGCCGGCCAGCGCGGCGGCGGCCACTTCCAGCAGTATGATCCGGGCAATATCGGCGCTGGTCGCGCCCAGAATTTTCAGCGTGGCGATCGAGGTGCGGCGCGTTTCCAGCCACGATGCTACGCCAAGGCCGATCCCGATCCCGGCAATGACCAGCGCGGCCAGCCCGATCAGCACCAGAAATTCACCCATCCGCGCCACGAACCGTTCGGTTCCCGGGGCGGCCTTGTCGCGCGTCCGCAGCGTGAACCCGGCGCTCGGGAACCGCGCCTTCAGCGCCGCGACCGTGGCGGCCGGATCATACGGCTGGTTGAACGCAACGCGGACGCGGGTGCGATATTGTGATCCGGGCGCGATCAGTCCCGCCATCACCGGGGTCTGCACGCCGACAATCACCGGCGCCCCCCACGCAAAGCCTTCGCCCAGCCGGTCCGGCTCGTCGGCAATGATCCCGCCGACTTTCAGCCGCGCAGAGCCAAGCGTGAACGGCTCACCCACCCGCAGACCCAGCCGTTCGGTCGCCCGTTCGGCCAGCCACGCCTCGCCCGGCGGCGGCGCGCCGACCGTGCGGCCGTCCTGCAGCCGTAGCCGGCCGACCAGCGGCCAGTTGCCGTCCACTGCTTTCAATTCAACCGGGGCGGTAAACTCACCAGCCGTCGCCATCGCCTGCAACCGCGTCCCAGTGGAAACGGGACCTAGCGCGGCGAGCGCGGCCTGTTCAGCGGGGGTCAGGTTGCGCTGCCAAACTTCCAGTTCCAGATCGCCGCCCAAAATCGCGCGGCCCCGGCTGGCCAGCTCGCGTTCGATCGAGCCGGTCAATGTCCCGATCGCGGCGAGCGCGCCCACACCCAGAAACAGGCAGGCCAGCAGCAGGTGAAGGCCCTTGAACCGGGCGGACAGGCCCCGCCGGGCCAGCCGCCACGCCATCGGCCACGGGAGCGGCGCTGCCGTCATGTCTTCGTGTCAGACGCGATGCGGCCATCGGCCAGCGTGATCACCCGCGCGCACCGCGCGGCCAGTTCGGCATCGTGGGTAATGATGATCAGCGTCGCCCCCGCTTCGGCGCGGCGGACAAACAGCAACTCGATGATCCGGGCGCCGGTGGCGGCGTCAAGATTGCCGGTCGGCTCGTCGGCGAACAGCAGCGCCGGGCGCGGGGCCAGCGCGCGGGCGCTGGCCACGCGCTGCAGTTAGCCGCCCGAAAGCTGCGCCGGATAATGATCGAGCCGGTGCGCCAGCCCGACCGCGCCCAGTTCCTCGGCCGCGCGTTCCCACGCGCTGGTCATTCCGGCCAGTTCCAGCGGCGTCGCCACGTTTTCGCGCGCGGTCATCGTCGGCAGGAGGTGGAAGGCCTGCAGCACGATCCCGATCCGCCCGCGCCGGGCGCGGGCCAGGGCATCCTCGTCCAGCGCGGCGAAATCGGCTCCGGCGACCGTCAGGCTCCCGCCGGTGGCGCGTTCCAGCCCGGACAGGACTGCCATCAGCGAGCTTTTGCCCGAACCGGACGGGCCAAGCAGCGCCACCGTTTCGCCGGGCGCGACAGCAAGGTCGATGCCGCGCAGGATGTTGGTCTGGCCAAGGGTGAGGGTGAGCGCGCGGGCGGCGATAACGGGAGAAGTCACGCGCATGGGATGGCATGGCGGCGGGTTCTGCGGCAAGGTGCAATTATGGACAGGTTCCTTTCGATCGTCGTTGCAACCGCGCTGCTCGCCGCTTGCTCCAAGCCCGCCCCGCCAGCCCCGCAGGGCAGTGATACGCCGTTGCCGCAGACCTCCGATGCACCCGCCGCACCAGAGAACGTACCCGAGAACGCGCCATTCCCGGTCATGGGTCCGGAACGCCGCATCCTCGCCATCGGGGACAGCCTGTTTGCCGGCTATGGCCTTGCCGGCCCGGCCGATAGCTATCCGGCGCGGCTGGAGGCGGCGCTGCGCGCGCGGGGGGTCAACGCGCGGATCGCCAATGCCGGGGTCTCGGGTGATACCAGCGCCGCCGGGGCACAGCGGTTCGCTTTCGTGCTGAACAGCCAGCCGGCAAAGCCGGACCTCGTGATCGTCGAGTTCGGCGGCAACGATGTGCTGCGCGGCCTCCCGCCCGCACAGACCCGCGCCAACCTGGCCGCGATGCTGGCAGCGGCCAAGGCGCAAGCCGTGCCGGTGCTGCTGATGGGGCTACTGGCACCGCCGAACATGGGCTCCGATTACAAGGCGAAGTTCGAGCCGATCTACCCCGAGCTCGCCCGGCAATATGGCGCACAGCTGGTGCCATTTTTCCTTGCCCCGGTGATCGGCAAGCCCGATCTGATCCAGCCGGACCATATCCACCCCAACGCACGCGGGGTGGACGAGATTGTGGCGGCCACGGCGGACGATGTGGCCAAGGCCCTGCCTAAATCCGCTCCACCGCCCCGCCGCTGACCCGCCACACCGCCGCCTCGCCGGTGATCGCGCTGAACGGGGCGAGTTCGGTCCCGGTCAGCCACACTTGCGCGGCGCCATCGCGCAGCCGGTCGAACAGCGCTTCGCGGCGGACCGGATCAAGGTGCGCGGCCACTTCGTCCAGCAGCAGCAGGGCCGGGCGCTCGCCTGCCTGCTCGCCCAGACTGGCATGGGCCAGCGTGATCGCGATCAGCATCGCCTTCTGCTCGCCGGTCGAACAGTCCGCCGCTGGCTGGCATTTTCCGGACAAGGTGACGACCAGTTCATCCCGGTGCGGTCCGGTCAGGGTGCGCTGCGCCGCCCGGTCGCGGCGGCGGCTTTCAGCAAGCGCATCGCCGAGGGCCTCGCGGGTGAGCGGCCCACCGGGCTGGTAGGCGAGTGCAGGGCGGGCAAACGGCGCTTCCGGCAGCGTTGCAAGGGCGTTGCAGAGCCGTTGTACCAGCGCCGCACGAGCCCCCGCAACCAGCGCCCCGGTTTCCGCAATCTGCGCCTCGATCGCATCGAGCCACGCCGGATCGGGCTCAGTGGGCTCCGCCAGCAGGCGGTTACGCTCGCGCAGCGCGGTGTCCAGCCGTGCCGAATGGCGGGCATGGACGGGGTCAAGCGCCAGCACCAGCCGGTCGAGAAACCGCCGCCGCGCCGACGGGCCTTCCATGAACAAGCGGTCCATCGCCGGGGTCAGCCAGCCGAGCGAGAGCCATTCGCCCAGTCGCACAGCGGGCGCTTCGGCCTGGTTGACCTGCACCACGCGGCGGCCCGGCCGCTCCGCAGCGATCGCGGTACCAAGGCGGATCGGGCCCGCCGGAGTGGCCAGTTCGGCGCTGACGGCGAATGTTCCGGGTCCGGATTGCGATGGCATATCAGCCAGTTGTGCGCGGCGCAGGCCGCGGCCAGGGGCCAGCAGCGAGATTGCCTCAAGGACGTTGGTCTTTCCCGCACCGTTTTCCCCGACGAGCAGGTTGAACTTCGCCGCCCCGTCGAGCGCGGTCTCGCGGTGGTTGCGGAAGTGGGACAGAAGAATGCGGTCGAGCGCCATCGTGATGCCGCCCTATCGCGGCGAGCGGCGCGGCGCCATCGGCAAAGCGCGTTCCCGATCGTTGGGGGAAATTCCCACATGTCAGGAACGAATTGGTGCAGGATTGTGCGCGGAATTCGAGAAACGGCGGATTTTTGCGGGTTTTCCGGTTTGGCACCGGCCCTGCTATCCCATGTGCATCGGCGGAAAACGCCGGAACCAACCACGAAAACCACGCACCAAGGGGAAGAAGCATGCAGAATTTCGCCACATACGCCAGCGGGATGACCGCAGCCTGCGGCGCCCTCGCGCTTTCGCTCGTGCTGAGCGGCCAGACCGTCAGCGCCCCGCAGGCCGATGGCACGCTCCGCGTCGCCAGCGCCTATGTCGGAGCGGTGGCATGAGCGCGTTCCGGCTGAACAAGGGCAACGGCAAGGTGCTGGGCGTCTGCGCCGGGATCGCCGACTATTTCAACCTCGACGTCACCATGGTCCGGATCGCCTGGGTGGTCGGCACGCTGCTTGGCTTTGGATCGCTGGTGCTGGTCTATCTCGTGATCGCGGTGATCGCCAACTGAGGATGGGGCATCCGGCCTATGCGGCCGGAGCGCCCGCCTTGGCGAAGGGCGAGAAATCGGTGTCGGTATCGAACACATCGACCCCTTCGCGCCGCTTGAGGAACCCGACCACGGCGTAAGTTACCGGCGTCAGCAGGATTTCCCACGCCACCTTCAGCGCCCAGTTGGTGGCCAGCACCGCCACCACCGATTGCGTCGTCCAGATGCCGTAAAACGCGATCGGATAGAAGATCGCGCTGTCGACCGCCTGTCCGAACACGGTGGAACCGATCGTGCGGGTCCACAACATCCGCCCGCCGGTCCACACCTTCATCTTGGCCAGGACGAACGAATTGACGAACTCGCCGCACCAGAACGCGATGAGCGAGGCCAGCGCGATCCGCCACGTACTGCCGAAGACGGACTCGTAAGTAGACTGGCAGATCGCCCCGGCGTTGCTCGCCTGCAACACATCGGCAAAGCGCGGATCGGTGCTGGCGGCGCAGCCCCAGGCGGGCGAGGGGGGCATCGCGACAACCACGGTCGACATGAACGCCATGAACGCCAGTGCGATGAAACCGGCCCACACGCAGCGGCGCGCGTTGGCATAACCGTAAACCTCGGTCAGCACGTCGCCCAGCACGTACGACAGCGGGAAAAACAGGATTCCCGCGCCGAAGGTGTAGCCGGAAACCGTGGACAGCTTGGCCGCCCCGATCAGGTTCGACAGCAGCAAAATCGCGACGAAGGCCGCGATCATGTAGTCGAAATAGCGGAAGTGGCGGCGCTCGCCGGCCCGGCCGGAGATGCGCGCAAGATCGTGGCGGGGTACGGCGTCCATGGGCCGGCAGCCTATCCCGATTTGCGCAGAGCGGAAAGCGTGCTTAAGAGCAGCACGGCGCGCGCCCTTAGCTCAGTTGGATAGAGCACGAGACTTCTAATCTTGAGGCCACTGGTTCGAATCCAGTAGGGCGCACCATGTTTTCAATGGGTTAGGCGGGATTTCGGACGAGCTTTCAGACTTATTCATTCCGATGCTTCCAACGCGCTGCCGCGACTTGCCATCTGACCAGATCCGGCGGGGGTGCCGCCGGCAACCTCGCGGCCGACTTCAGTGTCGTCCTCGACAGCAACCCGGTCCTCACCGTCGGCGATTTCATCCTCTGAACCGGACGAAGTCCCCCGGGGCATAACAACCGCCCGCCGCGTCACGTCCGCGGCGGGCGGTTTGTTTTGCGGGAAACTGGGACCTGATCGCGCAAAGTCGTCCGCAACAACAACGGCGCAACGCGAAACGGGCGAGGCGAACAATGCTCGCCTCGCCCGTTTCAGGTGTCTGGTGCCGATCGTGCGATCGGCGCAGCGGTTACTTGGTCGCGTACTGGCCCGGTTCGGCCTTGAAGTGATCGCGCGCGTGCGCCTTGGCGGCGGCGGCGGTCTTGAACCGTTCATCCTGAAGGGTCGAGGTGACGATCGGATAACCTTGCGAGTTGTAGCGCGTATCCCGCACGGTCAGCTGGAACTGCCCTCCCTCGTCCTTGTTGATCAGGAACGGGCGGGTGGTTTCTCGGGTCATGCTGGCCTCCTAGCTGGGGCGGGTGAACGAACTGCGCGAATAAAAATACCGGGCGGAGCGACTGCTCTGCCCGGCGGGAAATTTCAGCCGACGAGATCGGCGACGATCTGCCGCAATTCCCGGCATGACAGGGTTCCTGCCGCCGCGCCGTATATGGCGATTGTGCTTCCGGCGGTGCGGGCTGTTGCCGCGACGGCTTTGGCGTCGAGAGAATTTGCAGGCGGGGTAGAAACGTAGTGCATTAAAATCCTTGGTAGACTGATGTCGTAACTTAAATCCGGCCGACAAGATTTATACCGGCCATGAGGCGTATTTATCAGGCGCGAGACGCGCCCGAAAAACGCCGGATTGGCCAATAACGACTGGTGAAATATGGCTGTACGCCATGGCTGCGTTAACGGGAAAACGTTAATGCGGTTGTCGGCATCGACCACCAGAAACGGTGGCAATGCAAGCGATATAGGCGCAATTGCGGAATTTACAACCTTGCTTAATTCGGCCGGCCGGAATCGCCGTCGCGGGCCATGCTGGCGAACCAGATGACGTGCTTGGCGCCCTTGCCGTTGGCGCGCGCCCGCACCGCCACTTCGTCCACGGCGAAGCCGCCGCTCTTGAGCCGGCGGACAAAGCCATCGTCCTTGGCGACCGACCATATCGCGAGCACGCCGCCGGGCTTCAGCGCCGCCTTCGCCGCGCGCAGGCCACGTTCGGAATAGAGCTGATTGTTGGCTTGGCGCACCAGTCCGTCGGGGCCGTTATCGACATCGAGCAGGATCGCGTCGAATGCAGCAGGAACGGCGCGGATGACCGTGACGACATCGTCCTCGATCAGCCGCACGCGCGGATCGTCGAGGCAACCTGCGGTCAGTTCGGCCATCGGCCCGCGCGCCCAGGCGATGATCTCGGGCACCAGTTCGACCACGGTAACGATAGCCTCGCGGGGCAGCACCGCCAGTGCGGCGCGTAGGGTGAAGCCCATGCCGTAACCGCCGATCAGCACATGCGGCCGGGCGCGGCCGGCAATCCGCGCGCAGCTCATCGTGGCGAGGACTTCTTCCGAGCCGCCCATCCGCGTGCTCATCAGTTCGTTGCGATCGAGCACGATCATGAAATCGGTGCCATGCCGGAACAGGCGCAATTCCTCGCCTCCCGGGACCTGTGCGATCCCGATGAGTTCGCGCAGAATCATCGCGCCTGTTCCGGCATTGCTGGTATCAAGAGTCGCAAGGGGTTCGGTAACCTAACCCTTGCGGTTCTTGCGCGCCGCGTAGCGTGCATCGCGCGCGGCCTTGCGGTCCGCTTCGGCTGCCAGCTTGGCCGCGCTTGCGGCTTCCGCCGAGGCGCGGATGTGTTCCGCTTCGGCTTCGGCTGCAGCGCGAACGCTTTCAGCTTCGGCCACCGCAGCAGCTTCGCGCGCCGCACGTGCCGCAGCACGCCGCTCTGTCGCAGCCGCTTCGTGGGCGGCTGCCGCAGCGGCGCGACGCGCCAGTTCGGCTTGGTCTACGGCCGGACGCGCCCGTAACTTCGCAAGCGCGCGATCCCGGGCCCGGGCGGCCGCAGCCACCCGTTCCTGGAATCCGGGCTCTTTGTAACCTGCCATGGGGCCTGCCACTCGCTGCGCAGCGATCAGGCGAGCTGCAGGTTGACGGCCGAGGTCTTGCCGCGACGATCGGTTTCCAGCTCGTAGGACACGCGCTGGTCCTTCTGGAGCGTCGACAGGCCGGCACGTTCAACGGCCGAGATGTGAACGAAGGCGTCGCCGCCGCCGGTTTCCGGTGCGATGAAGCCATAGCCCTTGTCGGCATTGAAGAATTTGACTGTTCCGGTGATCATGTAGGCATCCTTTGCGCCAATGGTTCAAAGACATCCGCGAACCTTCGCGGGTGCCTGCTGCGTGAAGCTATGGGGGACAAAGGAGGCCGACAGGCGACCAGTATTATCCGTCGCATACGACGTTAGCCGGGGCCGGATAGCACTTATCGCACAATAACAGAAGGGGGTTGCTCAAAAATGACAGATGCGCGGCCGCAGGTCCCGAATTTGCGCGGGTCAGGTTTCGTGTTCGGGCCTGGCCCAGCCCGATAGGGCCAGCCGGGCAGGCCTATCCGCGCTGCACCGTATCGGCCGGCTGCGACGTGACCGGGTACCCCAGCCCTTCCGGGATGACGAGGTGGACCACGCCGTCACGCTCCTCCTTGTACGGGGTGATGATTGCGGGCGGGATCGCTGCGCATTCGGCGCAGGCCTCGGCGAAATCGGCGAACCGGGCGAGGCGTTCGAGGTTGCGGCGGGTGGGGAACAGGATGCTGAGTTCGCCCCGATCGGCCTGCGCGATGGTTTCTGCGGCGCTGGACCAGAACAGGTGGCTGTTCTCGGTGGCATCGACCGCAAGGTCGACCGCGCCGGTGCCGAGGTCGGCCAGGTAGAACCGGGTGTCGAACGCGCCGTCCCAATCGGGGCACCACCGTGCGAAGGGCGCCAGCACGCCAACGTCAAGCGTCCAGCCGTGGCGCTCCAGCACCGGCGCGAGCGCGCCCTGTTCGAGCAGAAATGCGCGCGCGGCGGCGGCTTCCCCGGCACTGACGGTGTGGTTTACACCCAGCGCAAGCCCCGCTTCCTCCAGCGTTTCGCGCAGCGCGGCGACGCGCGCGGCAGCATCATCGGGATCGGCCGCCCGCGGGAGCAGGCGGGCGGCAAGTTGGCGGTCCGCCGCATCGACCCGGCCGCCCGGGAAGACTGCGGCACCGGCCGCAAACCGCATCTTGTGCGTCCGTTCGAGCATCAGAAATTGCGGCGGGCCGCCGGCCGGGCAGCGGCGGAACACGACGATCGTGGCCGCGGGGATCACTTTGTAGTGCGAAGGTGCAGTATCGGGCATCGCGTCTTCCTTGCCGCTCGGGTGGCGGCTGGCAAGTGGCAATCGATCCGGCAAGATGTTGTCGCCAGACTTTACAACCTTTGCCGCCGCCTGTCGCACCACAGGCAAGGAATGGCCAAAATCTGCACATGGGCGCGATCTGGCACGGTTCATGCTATACTACGGTTACCCCAAGCAGTCTCGATAGAGGCGGGCTGCTTCCTGGTCTCCGCGGCCCGCCTTCCCGAGAAGTCCCACCTC
>JANLUV010000138.1:0-2198 GCA_031363685.1 Alphaproteobacteria bacterium
GGGCCGCATCGTGCCGTCCGGCGCGGCCATCGCGGTCCAGTATTCGGCAAACACCAGCCCGTCGCGCCGGGCGATATTCCGCAGCCAGCCGTTGAGTTCGCGGGTCCGGTCCACCGGGCGGACACCGGTGCCCCAACCGTCGTTTTTCGCGGGCGGGATTGCGCCGATAATCACGGCCACCCCGCTGGCCTTGGCCAGTGCCAGCATTGCCTCGATATTGTTGCGGTAATCCTCGGGCCGGTTCGATCCGCGCGCGCCGACAATGTCGTTAAGCCCGACCAGCAGGTGCACCACCCGCGGCTTCAGCGCCAGCGCATCGGGTTTGAGCCGCAACAGCACCTGCGCGCTCGCCTGTCCGGCCACGCCGCGGTTCACGATCCCGTCGGTAAAGAACCCCGGGTGGACCTGCCCCCAGTATTGCGTGATCGAATCGCCCAGGAACACCACCCGGGGCCGCGTGCCGCTGCGCGCCAGCACAGCGTTGTCACGCTGGTAAAAGCACAAGTCCGCCCAGTCGCGCGTTTCGTTCGGCCGCCCGGCCAGCGTCAGGAATGCCGTCCGCGCGATCATCGCCGTCCGTCCTTCGGGCGGCGGGCAGGGCGTTTCGGTCATTCCCCGGTTGGGCGGTTCGACCTGATTGGCCAGCAGTTGCATACCGCCCAGCAGGACCAGCGCGATCAGCACGCCGTACAGCAGCCGGTCGGCCATCCGCCCAACCACGGCTCAAAGAATTCCTGCAATTCGTCCGGCGCGCTCGAACATGCCGATGATCGTCTGCACCTGCTCGGCCGAATGCTCGGAACACAGCGAACAGCGCAGCAGCGTCATCCCCGCCGGCGTTGCCGGGGGACGGGCCAGGTTCACGTAAAGCCCTTCGTGCAACAGCGCTTCCCACATCCCCGCGCCGCGTTCGAGATCGGGCATGATGACCGCGATGATCGCGCTCTGCGGCTCGTCCGTACCCAACTGGAACCCAAGGTCCTTCAACCCCTTGTGCAATGTGCGGGAATTTTCCCACAGGTGCGCGCGCTTGTGGCCCGCGTGCATCAGCTTGCGGATTGAAGTAGCGGCGGTCGCCACCACGCTCGGCGGCAGGCTGGCGGTGAACACGTAAGGCCGGCAGACCAGCCGCATGATCTCGAACTTCGGGTGATTGGACACGCAGAAGCCGCCCACCGTCCCGACCGATTTGGAGAACGTGCCGATGACAAAGTCGATCTGGTCGAGCACGCCCTGATCTTCCGCCACGCCGCGGCCGTTGGGGCCGATGAAGCCCATCGAATGCGCCTCGTCGACCAGCACCATCGCGCCGTTGGCCTTGGCCACCGCGATCATTTCACGCAGTGGCGCAATGTCACCCAGCATCGAATAGACGCCTTCCAGAATGACCAGCTTGCCCGCGCCGTCGGGAATGCGCTTGAGGCGCTTTTCCATCGCCTCGATGTCATTGTGCTTGAACGGCACCACTTCGGCGTCACCCAGCTTGCAGCCGTCCCAGATGGAGGCATGGCTGTCGATGTCGAGCACGATGTAATCGCCCTTGCCGGCAATCGTGCTGATGATGCCCAGATTGGCCTGGTACCCGGTCGAGAATACCATGGCATGGTCCATGGCATAGAATTCCTTGAGCGCCTCCTCGACCGCGCGGTGCCCGGCATACGTGCCGTTGAGCACGCGGCTGCCGGTGGTGCCCGCGCCGAAATCGTCGAGTGCCTGCTTGCCCGCCTCGATCACATCGGGATCGAAGGTCATGCCCATATAATTGTAGGTGCCCAGCAAAATCGTCTCGCGCCCGTTGCACACCGCCACGGTGGGCGAGACGACCCGCTCCATCACCAGACTGAACGGGTCTTCCTGCCCGGTGGCGAGCAGGCTGCGGCGCAGCTCGATCAACGGATCGAACTTGGAGAACAGGTCGGTCCCCGCGCCCTCAAGCACCTGCGGACGGTCGGCTTCGTCGATACCTTCACTCATTCTATTCAGTTTCCTCTGCCTGCGGCAACCGGGTGATCAACCCTGCAATTTCACAACGGCATCGACCAACTGGCCGTAAGTCTCGATCTCGGCCTGCGCGTTCATGCTGATGATGATGTCGAACGCGTCCTCGATCTCGGCGACGAAATCCATCACCGTCAGACTGTCGAATTCAAGGTCGCCGGCAAAGGTCGTGGCATCGGTGATTACCACGTCCTTCTTGT
>JANLUV010000228.1:0-5526 GCA_031363685.1 Alphaproteobacteria bacterium
TTGCGGAAGACGGCCACACCTTGCTGGTCGGCGGACTGGTCCCGCGCGAACAATTCCTGGCCGATTACGCTGCGGCCACCGGCTTGCCCGTCGATCCGGTGAAATTGGCGAATTGGGATATCTTCAACAGCTTCAAATGCATCGCCATTGTCCTGGGCACCGGATGCCGCGTGGCCTCGCTCGGCAAGACCCATCAGGACGTGCTGGTCGCGTGGCTGGCCGGGATTGGTTACCCGCTACTTGAAGACCTGCGCGGCCAGCTTGAGGGAGTACTCTGATGGAACTGCGTCCCGAATTCCTGCTCCGCGCCGCGCTCAAGGCGATGACCGACGTGGTGCTGCCCGCGCTCGATCCCGACAACAAGCTGGCGCAGGAACAGGGCCAACTGGTGCTGGCCTCGCTGAACTTCGTCGTGCAGCGGTTGCCGCAGATGTACCGCTTCGATTGCGACGAACTGGAACGGTCGCTCGCCCTTGCCGGCAGCCTGGGCGAGATCGCCGCCAAGACCGCAAAGACCGGCGCGGCGGCCACGGAGCTTGCCGACAGCGCAAGGGCTGGCGCCGACGTGCTGACCCGCGCCACGGCCGACCCGGCCGAGCTTGAAGGCGCGAATTTCGCCCTGCGCGAAAAAATCGGCGCGCTGATTGCCGCGCTGTTTGCTGCGGCGCCGGACGATGTGCTGGCAGAGGCCGGCCGCGCGGTGACCGCCAACGCGGCCGGGCAATTGCTGCGCGACCGGGCGTGGGTCGCCCCGCAAGGCTGGGAACCGGGTGCGGCGGCGCTGCCGGATCTGGACGTTTTGCTGACCCGTTCGGCGTAAAGGCGCGGTCGTCATAAAGGCCGGTCGTCATAAACGGTATTCGAGCGGCTCGCACGCCGGGCAAATTATGGCAACACTTGCAACTTGTTGCAGGAGTACCTGATGCCGCCTGATTCCGGTTGCCAGCCGTTTGCGCAATTCGCCCCGCCGATCCGCCCGCCGGACCCGCTGCGCGACCGGATCACGCAGGCCTGCCGCTTGCCGGAACCGGTCTGCATGCCCCCGCTGGTCGCGGCGGCGACTGTCGCGCCCGAACTGGGTGCAACAATTGCCGCCACCGCCGCCGACCTGATCGCGCGACTCCGCGCCCGGCGCCAGCCCGGCACCATGCAGGCGCTGATCCAGCAATATGCGCTGAGCAGCCCCGAAGGCGTCGCGCTGATGTGCCTTGCCGAAGCGCTGCTGCGGATTCCCGATCCCGACACCCGCGACGCGCTGATCCGCGACAAGATCGCCCCCGGCCAGTGGCAGGCGCATCTTGGCCATGGCCGTTCGCTGTTCGTCAACGCCGCGACATGGGGACTGATCGTTACCGGCAAGCTGACCGCCAGCGCCGACGATACCGGCCTTGGTAGCGCCCTCACGCGGTTGATCGCGCGGCTGGGCGAACCGGTCATCCGCAGCGCGGTGAACGCGGCGATGCGGATGATGGGCTAACAGTTCGTGATGGGTCAATCCATTGACGAAGCGCTGGACCGCGCACGCCAGCGCGAAGTGCGCGGCTTTGCGTTTTCTTACGACATGCTCGGCGAAGCGGCGATGACTGCTGCCGACGCAGCGCGCTATTACGCGTCCTACGCCGCAGCGATCCACGCCATCGGCGCGGCCGCGGACAGCCGCGGTCCCATTTCCGGGCCAGGCATCTCGATCAAACTGTCCGCACTGCATCCGCGCTACACCCGCGCGCAAGCGCACCGCATCATGGCTGAACTGCTGCCCCGCGTGCGCGAACTTGCACTGCTGGCCCGCCACTACGACATCGGCTTCAACATCGATGCCGAAGAAGCCGATCGCCTCGAACTGTCGCTCGATATCCTGCAATCACTGGCGGAAGATCCGGCGCTGGCCGGGTGGCACGGTTTTGGCTTCGTCATCCAGGCCTATCAGAAGCGCTGCCCGGCGGTGATCGACTGGATCGTCGCGCTGGCCCGCCGGACCGGCCAGCGGATCATGGTCCGGCTGGTCAAGGGCGCCTACTGGGATGCCGAGATCAAGCGCGCGCAGGTCGATGGGCTGGCCGGTTTTCCGGTCTATACCCGCAAGGCCCATACCGACGTGGCTTACATCGCCTGCGCCCGCCAGTTGCTGGCGGCACGCGACGCCGTGTTCCCGCAGTTCGCCACGCACAACGCGCAAACCGTGGCCACGATCCTGCACCTTGCCGGGCCAGGCTTCACCCCCGGCGATTACGAATTCCAGTGCCTCCACGGCATGGGCGAGCCGCTGTACGACGAGGTGGTCGGCCCCGACCGGCTGGGCCGGCCATGCCGCATCTATGCCCCGGTCGGCACGCATGACACGCTGCTCGCCTATCTGGTGCGACGGTTGCTCGAGAACGGGGCCAACTCTTCGTTCGTCCACCGGATCGCCGATCCCGCCGTGGCGATTGCCGATCTGGTCGCCGATCCCGCCGACGTGATCCGGGCGATGCCGGTCCCCGGTGCCCCGCATGAGCGGATCGCCCTGCCCGCCGCGATCCTGCCCGGTCGCCGCAATTCGCACGGACTGGATCTGGCCGACGAGCACACCCTCGCCGCGCTGGGCGAAAGCCTGATCGCCAGCACCCGGCGTGCCTGGAGCGCAGGCACGCCCGATCCGGCGCGTGAATGCGCGGACGTGCGCAATCCCGCCGATCACGCCGATGTGGTCGGCCACGTCCACCGCGCCACCGAGGGCGATGCCCGCCGCGCCGCGCAAGTCGCCCAAGGCGCCGCCGCCGCATGGGCCGCCGTGCCGCTGGAGGACCGCGCCACCTGCCTCGAACGCGCGGCCGATTTGCTGCAGGAACGGATGCCCGAGCTGATCGGACTGGTGATGCGTGAAGCCGGCAAGTCGGCCGCCAATGCCGTGTCCGAACTGCGCGAGGCGATCGATTTCCTGCGCTATTACCCGCAGTCGGCGCGCGCCGCGCTGGCCAGCGCCCGGCCGCTGGGTCCGGTGGTCTGCATCAGCCCGTGGAACTTCCCGCTGGCGATTTTCACCGGGCAGATCGCCGCCGCGCTGGTCGCGGGCAATCCGGTGCTGGCCAAGCCGTCGGGCGAGACCCCGCTGATTGCTGCCGCCGCCGTGGCCATCCTGCATGAAGCGGGGATTCCAGCCGCCGTGCTGCAACTCGTGCCCGGCGACGGCGCGGTGGGATCGGCGCTGGTGGCCGCCCCTGAAACGGCGGGCGTGGTCTTCACCGGATCGACCGGGGTAGCGCGGATCATCCAGCGCCTGCTGGCGGGCCGCCTCACGCCGGATGGCACGCCGATCCCGTTCGTCGCCGAAACCGGCGGACAGAACGCAATGATCGCCGATTCCTCGGCGCTGACCGAACAGGTCGTCACCGATGTGGTCGCCTCGGCGTTCGACAGCGCCGGGCAACGCTGCTCGGCGCTGCGCCTGCTGTGCCTGCAGGAGGATATCGCCGACCGTACGCTGGCGATGCTCAAAGGCGCGATGGCCGAACTTACCGTGGGCAGCCCGGATCGGCTGGCGGTCGATGTCGGCCCGGTGATCTCGGCGCGGGCGCAGGAAAGGATCGCCGCCCATGTCGAGCAGATGCGCGGGCGCGGGTTCCCGGTCCATCAACTCACCCTGAACGCTTCGGCAACGCAGGGCACCTTCATTGCCCCCACCCTGATCGAACTTCCGGCGGTGGCCGAACTGACCCACGAGGTGTTCGGCCCGGTGCTGCATGTCGTGCGCTATGACAGCCAGCGCCTCGGCGCCCTGATCACGGCGATCAACGCTACCGGCTATGGCCTGACCTTCGGCCTCCACACCCGGCTCGAC
This sequence comes from Alphaproteobacteria bacterium, assembly GCA_031363685.1. Lineage (GTDB taxonomy): Bacteria > Pseudomonadota > Alphaproteobacteria > Sphingomonadales > Sphingomonadaceae > Novosphingobium. The sequence goes on from JANLUV010000228.1 coordinate 3,818, forward strand.
GCGATGGTCGAGCGGGTCACCGGCGGGATCGCGGCGGGCAATCACTATATCAACCGCAACATCATCGGCGCGGTGGTGGGCGTCCAGCCATTTGGCGGCCGGGGCCTGTCGGGCACCGGGCCGAAGGCAGGCGGGCCAATTTACGTGACCCGCTTCGCCCACGGCGCCACTGCAGATTTGCCCGCGCCCGACGAAGCCACCCGCCCGGCCCCGCTGACCAGCTTCGCGCGCTGGTCCGCCGCGACCGGCAACGCGGCCGCCGCGCGTGCCGCGCGCGATTATGGCGCGCGGTCGCGGCTGGGTCAGGTCATCGAGCTGCCGGGGCCGGTCGGCGAACGCAATACCTACGCCTTCCACCCGCGCGGCCGGATCGCCATCCAAGCCGCAAGCGCAGCGGGCTTCTGGCACCAGGTTGCCGCGGTGCTCGCGACCGGCAACGTCGCCGTGGCCGTACGCAGCAATGCGGTGGCTGCGCGCCCCGCCGGATTTCCCGCCGACCTTGCCGGGCACGTCGAATGGTCCGATAACGATCTTGCCAGTGCCCCGCGTCTTGGCGGCGCCCTGGTCGAAGGCGATGCCGCTGCGGTGGCCGCCGCGACTCACGCCCTTGCCGCGCGCGACGGTCCGATCGTGACCTTGCACGCCCCCCGGTCCGATGATCTGGCGAGCGGGCCGTGCCACTACGACCCCGACCTGCTATGCGAAGAAGTGACGATTTCGGTCAACACCACCGCTGCCGGCGGCAATGCCAGCCTGATGGCCACCGCCTGATCGCGCTGTCGTTCAAATACCGGCTAAAATCACGTCCGTATAGCAGCGCCCGGGGGTCTTGCCGGCGGGCGAATCCGGCCGTGACATTGACAAAACAGCGGATTGCGCCCATTTACGGTTTGCTATCGTCGCCTGCGACGGAATTTGACGCCTAACTAGCCGATCGTTCCCCTCCCGCGCTTTCAGCTTCACCGGCGCCGTTGCCGGTGGAAACCCTGTTTTCGTGAAAGGAAACATCTATGCCAATCGGCACCGTCAAATTCTTCAATGCCGACAAGGGCTATGGCTTCATCGCTCCCGATGGCGGCGCGCCCGACAATTTCGTGCACATCAGCGCGGTCGAGCGTTCGGGCATGCAGACCCTGACCCAGGACCAGCGCATCAAGTACGAGCTTGAGACCGATCAGCGCGGAAAGATTTCTGCGGTCAATCTTGAATCGGCCTGAATAAACGCCGGTATGGCCCGGGGCGCTTGTCCCGGGCCATACCGGATTCGGCCAGCCCCCTGACCAGCCCGGGGCCAAACCAGCGGAGCCGCCATCATGTCCGTAGCAGGTGATTTCTATATCACGCAGGCCCAGATCTGCGCGAAGGCAGCCGAAGATACCAAGCTGCCGATGCTCCAGGAAAAATACCGGCGCGCCGAAGCAGCCTGGCAGACGCTGGCCAACCGCGAATCCGATATCAAGAACGCCCGCGAACGACGCGAGGCCGAAAAGGCCGCCATGGAAACCGCCCCCGCCGCAGCCTGACCTGCGCAGACGGTAGAATGCGACCCGCGCTCGTACAGCGAACCGGAACCCCCGCGCGAAAGACAATTGCGTCTTTGCGCCGACGCCTGTAGACGGCGCCCCAGCCTCGCACTCCGGTGCAACGGCATGCCGCTTTAGCTCAGTCGGTAGAGCACATCATTCGTAATGATGGGGTCAGAGGTTCGA
>JANLUV010000155.1:0-2585 GCA_031363685.1 Alphaproteobacteria bacterium
GTTGAAGCGGGTCTGGGAATGGAGGCCGCGCTCGACCGGATCGGCCGCGAACTGGCCGAGGCCGAGCCGCTGGTGTCCGGCCTGCTGATCCGCACCACGTTACATCTGCGGGCTGGCGCAAGCCGCGAGGAAGCGTTGCACCGGCTCGGCGAAATGGCCGGGGTCGATGAAATCCGCTCGTTCACCACGCTGCTCATCCAGTCCGAGAAACTCGGCAGCAGCATCGCCACGGCATTGCGTGTCTTTGCTTCGGAAATGCGCGAACGGCGGCGGATGCGGGCCGAAGAAAAGGCCCACCGCCTGCCCGTGCTGATCTCGATTCCGCTGGTTACCTGCATGCTGCCCACCATGATCGGCGTGCTGATGTTGCCGGCGATGATCCGCATTATTCGCCAACTCGTACCCGCAATGATGGGAGGCTGATCGTGAAAAATTCGCTCATGATAACCAGCGTGGCCGTATCGGCCACCCTGCTGCTGCAAGGCTGCTCGGTATTCCGCGCCCTTGGATTCGTCGATCGCAAACCGAAAACAGAACATGCGCTGGTCAAGCCGGACGCCCGCCCGGTGCCAACTTACGTTGAAACCGGACGCGCCCAGCTTGATGGCGGCAATTACGGCCTTGCGGTCGATGCTTTCCAGCACGCGCTCGCGCAAGGCGAACCGGCGGCTCCGGCGCTTAATGGTCTGGGTGTAAGCTATGCCAAGATCGGGCGGATCGATCTGGCTGCGGAATATTTCCGCCGGGCAATGGCACTGGAACCGCAGAACGAACGCTATACGACCAACCTGGCGCTGCTGCTAAAGAGCCATGCCTTTGAAGAGGCCTTGCCCCGCCAGGCCCTGGCTGCCCTGCCGCCGCCCGCCGTTGTGGCGCAGCCGCGATCGACCCAGGCCGCCGCCGCGCCCGTCCGGGGCCGGCTGACCCGGGTCGCCCCGCGCCAATATGAAATCCACGTCCGGTCCGGAACGAACGGGGGCGGTGCGGAAATGGCCAAGCTTGAACGGACTTTCCGGCCCATCATCCGGATACCCCTGTCGCAGAGCGGCAAGCCGGCCTCGAACGCGCCCAAAGCGAAACGTTGACGGATATGATCCATCTGGCGGCGCTCGCGCTTCTCGGCGCGCTGTGCCTCACGGCCTGCGTGCTTGATCTGCGCTTTCGCCGGCTGCCAAACTGGTTATGCGCGGTGACTGCAGTAACGGGAATCGCCCATGCGGTGGCGATTTCCGGCGGTGCGACTGCGTGGTACTCCTCGCTGCTGCACGGCACCGTGGCACTGATTATCGGCATGGTGCTGTTCGCGTTTCGCTGGATTGGCGGCGGCGACGCCAAATTTTATGCCGCGCTCGCCTGCTGGCTGCCGTTCAGACAGGCTCCCCTGCTGCTCACCTCGGTCTGCCTGGTCGGGTTCCTGCTGCTCGTCGCCTGGTTCACGGTGCGGCGTATCCAGGGCAAGAAGATTTCAATGGGCCGCAACGGCGAGGAGGCCGCCAAGCTGCCCTTCGGGATCGCCATCGCGCTTGGCGGGCTGCTGGCCGTCGCGAACTGACCGACTGCGAAGTCAGGCCCCGCATTCGGTGCTGATGCGGACAAAATCACTCGCATACATGTCGCGAACCGTCACCAGCGTTCCGGCCCGGCAATGCGCGGCGATATAAGCGTTCACCAACCGGGTCATCTCGCGGTCTTCGCCTATCGCGAGAATCGGCTCCTGCATCACAACCGTCGTGGGGTGAAGTGCCAGAACCCGCTCCACCTCGCGCCGCGCAGGAAACCGGCTGACGTCATGTTCGGTCAAGTCGAACAGATGAGGCGGGAACGCCAACGGCGTCAGCGGCGCGGCGGCGAGCGCGGAATAGAACGTGGATGACCCTGCATAAACCAGCAGCCGCGGTGCGGGATCATGACGGTGGATGTATGCGACCGCCGCCGCCATGCTCCGCCGCGAATCCGCGCGATCTGCCAGTGAAAAAGCGTCTCTGAAGCGTCCCGGGTTTTCCGGAGGCTCCTATCTGTGAGCAGGAGCCGTGATGACGACAAGGAACAAGTTTTCGCCAGAGGTCGGCGAGCGTGCGGTGGGGATGGTTGAGGAGCACCGGGGCGATTACGCATCGGAATGGGCGGCAATCACCGCGATTGCGGGGAAGATCGGCTGCACGGCGGAGACCTTGCGCCGCTGGCGCCGGGAGGAGGCGAGCCCCAAACGATCTTGGCTCGCGGGGCCAGCGGCGCTGGCTGCCGATGACCGGGATCGGCTCAAGTTGCTGTACTGGAGGTTCCGGGGACAGTATACTTAACTCTACTGTCTAGATAAGTATACTGTCCCCGGCACCTCTCCCCAGCGCGGCGTGGTCCAAAAGGGAAAGGTTAATTAGTATTGTGTCCCCGGAATATCACCCATGTCACCCTGCCATAAATCGCAGTAATCTGCCGATTCTCACGGACAGGGAGCCATCTCGGTGACATGAACGACCGAACCTCAGCCTTTCCTCTTCTTAAATTCCAGCAACATAGCGCATACCAATCCTACACCGAAAAATATCTGGCTGATCCAATAAGCATACGCAGCCGCATTAGCAGAC
>JANLUV010000160.1:0-4241 GCA_031363685.1 Alphaproteobacteria bacterium
CGCCACGCCCATGCGGTTAAGCAGCAGTTTGAGGTGGTATTGCGGATGGGTGACCGCATCGGCGCGGCCGATCGGCGGCCCATCCGGCTCTTCCGGCGCGCCGGCCACGCCCAGCGCGGTCCAGACATCCGCGCCCAGCGCCAGATCGAGATCGGGCAGGATCACCGCGCCGCCGGGCAGTTCGGCCACCGCGCGCAGCAGCCGCGCCAGCGCGGGCGAGGCGCTGGTGACGCCGGCCGCAACGATCGGATGCGGCGGCGGATTTTCGCGCCAGCGCCGCGCGGCGTGATCGAACAGCCCGTTGCGCCGGGCAGGCGCATCCAGTTCATCGCGCGTCCCCAGTTCTGCCTGCCAGTGGGCCTGCACCAGCGCGAACACCCGGATAGAGTGGCGCCAGTGTTCCGCTTGCTCGCCCAGCGCCTGCAGCACGCGTTCTTCCAGCAGTTCCTGCGGGCCGATCCCTTCGACCAGCAGCCGGTCCATCGAGCGGCCGATCTCGAACGCCTGACGCAGCAGCGCCGGGCCGCTGGGGGCGTCCGCGCCCAGTTCTGTCTTGAGGATTTCGGCCAGCCGCAGCCAGCGCCGGGTCGGGTCGGCGGCGGGGGCGATGTCCGCACCATCGCCCAGCGGATCGAGCAGCGCGCCCAGCGTTTCGTCCAGATCGAGATCGCCGACCACGGCCATGCGGGGCAGCAGCAGGCCGGTGCCCGACAGCCGCACGAACGCTTCGGTCACCACGCGCACCGAGCGGCGGCTGGGCAGCAGCAGGGTCAGCCGGGCAAGGCCCAGATCGCCGTCGCCATAGCGCGGGATCAGCCCCGCTACGAGCGCGTCGGCAAAGCCGCGGTGCGCCGCGATCGAATAGAGCTTTGGGCCAGCCCGGTCAGCCATCGGGTCGCTCAACCACCGGTCAACCGCGCCTCGGTCGGCGCGATCGCCTGAGGACTGCCGACTTCGAACCATTCGCCGGTGTGGACCCAGCCGTACAGCCGCTCCTCTTCGATGGCGCGGGTCCACAGCACATTGGTCGAAAACGGGCCGTCCGGCGCATCGCGCAGCAGGCGATGCGCAACGAGCTGGATGCCGGTGTAGATATAGGGCGCGATCCGGCCGGTGCGGCGGCGGCTGATCCGGCCGAGCGGATCGAGGTGGAAATCGCCCTTGCCCTCGTAATTGTGGGCGGCCGGGTGGCGGACCATCAGCAGCAGCGCGTCCATCCGCGCCGGATCCCACGCCGCGCTGAGTTCGGCAAAGGTGTTGCGCGGCCCATCGAGCCAGATGTTGTCGCTGTTGAGGCAGAAGAACGGATCGGGCAGCAGACCCTGTGCGCGCGCCATGCCGCCACCGGTTTCGAGCAGCAGATCGCGCTCGTCCGACACCGCGATCTCCAGCGCGGGGTGCTGAACCACGTAGTTCTGCAAATGCGCTTCGAGCGCATCGGCGAGATAGTGGACGTTGACCACCGCCTTGCCCACGCCAGCCTCTACCAGCCGATCAAGGCTCCAGTCGATCAGCGCCTTGCCCGCCACCGACACCAGCGGCTTGGGCCGGCTGGCGGTGAGCGGGCGCATCCGTTTGCCAAGCCCGGCGGCCAGCACCATCGCGGTATCGGACGCGAGCGTTGCCGTCATGCTGCGCCGTTTCATCGGGCGAACGTCCCGCCGCTCGCCTGACGCAGCGCGGCGGGCACATTTACAGCGAACCACTGCGCCACCGGGGCCAGCGCCGGATGGGCCAGATCGCGTTCGAGCAGCGCCCAGACGCGGGGGATCAGATCGAGGTAGCGCGGCTTGCCGTCACGCTTCCACAGCCGCACGAAAATGCCGACGATCTTGGCGTTGCGCTGCGCGCCGAGGCGGGCGTAATCGGCCACGAATGTCGCCGGATCGGCGTGGCCAGCCAGATAGTATTCGACCATGTCGGCTTCCAGTTCGGGCGCAACATCGCGGCGCGCGTCCTGCAGCAGCGAGACCAGATCGTAAGCCGGATGGCCGATCAGCGCATCCTGGAAATCAAGCAGCCCCTGCTTGTGCAGCGCGCCGAGCAGCATGATATTCTCGGCATGATAATCGCGCAGCACCGTCACCCCGGGGCGCTGGCGGCCGAGCAAGGGCATCAGCGCCTCGTCCCACGCTGCGGTGTAGCCCTTCCCGTCAACGTAAAGGTTCTGCGCCGGGCAGTACCAATCGACGAACAGCTGCGCCTCGCACTGGTATTCGGTTAGCGAATAGGCGGTGAACGGCCCCGGGCGCAGCTGGTGTAGTTCTTTCAGTGCATCGACTGCGGCGACATAGACTTCCTGTTCGTCCTGCGGCCATTCGTCGAGATAGTCGCGCATCCGCACTTCGCCGAAGTCTTCCAGCAGGACAAACCCGCGCGCCGCCTGCTCATGCAGGATGCGCGGCGCGCGCAATCCGCTGTCATCCAGCCAGCGCGCGGCGCGCAGGAACGGCGCCGGATCCTCGTTTGGCGGCGGGGCGTACATCAGCATCGCGCTGCGGTCGCCCCGGCGGATGCGGAAATAACGGCGGAACGAGGCATCGCCCGGCAGCGGCTCGATGCCCGCGCCGGTCCATCCGGCGGCTTCAAGGAAGGGGGAGATTCCGCAGGGGAGATCAGGCTGGGCGCTGGAAGTCATGGCATCCGTCCTAACCAATCGGAGCCCGGCTCGACAATGGCGATCCAGCCTTCGTCCGCAGATTCAAGCATGATCGAGAGGCAGCCCGGCTCGTGCGCGAAGCCGCCGGCGGATTCCGGCCATTCCGCCAGCAGGGCGGCGCCTTCGCGATAGTCGTCCAGACCGATTTCCTGGGCTTCAGCCGGGTGCTTCAGCCGGTAGAAATCGGCGTGAACCACGGGGATGCGCAAGGCGGGCGGTTCATACAATTCGACAATCGCGAAGGTCGGCGACGGCACTTCGCCGGTGTAGCCCAATCCGGCGATAACTGCCCGGGCCAGCGTGGTTTTTCCCGCGCCGAGCCCGCCCGAGAGCGCAACCACATCGCCCGGCTGCAACGCCGCTGCAATGCGGTTGCCAAGCGACTGCATCGCGGCAAGATCGGGCAAATTCACCTTCATGGCAGATCGATGATCGCGGCGGTGCCCTGCCCCGGCTCGGACAGCAATTCCAGCTTGCCGCCATGCGCTTCGACCAGTTGGCGGGCGAGCGGCAGGCCAAGGCCCTGGCGGCGTTCATACGTCTTGCCATCAGCCGCCAGCTTAAGGCCCTGCAGCGCGTGGGCCAGCGTGGCCGCATCCATGCCGGGGCCGTTGTCGGAAATGACCACGCGGTGGCCCTGCCTGGTCGGCGTCAGATCAACCAGGATGCGCCCGCCGCGCTGGGTCGCCAGAATCGCGTTGTCGAATACGTGGCCGATCGCGCGCGCCAACCTCCGGCGATCACCGATGATCCGCCCGGCCGATTTGTCGCCCTTGAGGTCCAGCGTCAGCCCGCCATCGCGGAGGCGTTGGGCGCGGTCCTCGACGATGCGGGTGACGAACGGGAACAGCTCGATCTCCTCGCGCGCCAGCGGGAGCAGGCCGGCTTCGCTTTGCGAGAGATCGAGGACGGTTTCGATCTGCTCGCCCAGCCGGCCGACCGAGGACAAAATGGCAGCGACGTATTCGCGGCCCTGCGGGGTCAAATCCCCGCCCAGCCCGGCTTCCAGCAGTTCGGCAAACCCGCCGATCGAAGTCAGCGGCGTGCGGAATTCGTAGCTCATGTTGGCCAGGAACCGGGTCTTCACCGCATCGGCTTCCTGCAGCGCCGCGTTGCGTTCGCGCAGCGCGGCTTCGGCCTTCTGGCTGTCGGTAATATCCAGCACGGTCAGCAGCCCGTTGCCCTCGGGCAGCGGCACCCCGGCGAATTCGAGCGTGCGGCCATCGGCCAGCACCACCCGCCCGCCGGTCTGCTTGCGATCGAGCGTGGCGGCGCGCACCACATCGCCGACCAGCCGCGCCTGACCCGGACGTTTCAGCCGCGCGCCGATCCGTTCGAGCAGCAGGTCGATCTTGGGGTGGGTATCGAGGAAATCGGCATCCAGCCCCCAGTCCTGCGCAAACCGGCGGTTCCACAGCTGCATCTTGCCATCGGGGGCGAACACACCCAGCGATTCGAACAGGCTGTCGAACGTGGCGGTGCGGGTGCGCAGCAGCGTGTCGCGGGTGGCGGACAGGCGCAGTTGCTCGGTCCGGTCCTCGACAATCAGCAGCAAGCCGCCATCGGGCATCGGCTGGGCAAC
>JANLUV010000168.1:0-8574 GCA_031363685.1 Alphaproteobacteria bacterium
GTCGGTGGAGGTGTGTGCTGTCATACAATCGGCATTATCACATGGCGACAACGCTGAACACATTGTTCAGCCTAGCGGGGGCGGAGAACGAATTAAATTCAACCAACTGGCACCCGGCGTCTACTTTTAAAGTTCCAAAGTTCCAAAGTTCCGGGGACACAATACTAATTAGGCGTCCAGCCCGGTCGGTGCTATTGATCGAACCATGGCCCGTCTTGCCCGAGTCGTCCTGCCCGGTGTTGCACACCACATCACCCAGCGCGGCAACCGCCGCTTGCCGGTGTTCTTCGGCGATGACGACCGGCGGCTCTACCTCGGTCTGCTGCGCGAGGGTTGCGCCGCGGCGAACGTGCGGTGTCTGCGCGGGGAAGTGACCGCGCGGCGGGCGCGGGGCGAGCCGACCGTGCCGATGAAGCTGGAGCGCGAGCGCGCGACCAATCCGGTCCTGCGCGCCGACGATCCGGCGCTGCAGGCGCGCCGGGCGAGCCAGGGCGCCGTTGATGATCTTGACGCCCATCTCGGCGCACACCTGACGGATGATCTCGCGCACCCGGAGGCGAACCTCGCCGTGGAGCACCTTGAACCGGCACTTGGGCGCCCGGACGAGATGGTAGCGATGGTGAAAAGTCGGGTGGCAACCGGTGGAGTAGCCGATAGCCTGTGGCTGAAGCCAGTATCCGACTGAAGCCAGAGGGGTTCTCCCCCCAAAGGGGACTCTACAGAATGTCGGCAACCTCGGCGAGCGCCGTGCGCAACTGGTCCAGCGCCTGCGCCTTGAGCTGGTGGACGCGGGGGATCGAAACGTCCAGCACCCCGGCAATTTCAGACAGGTTCAGCTCCTCGACGAAGTACAGCTGCACCACCAGTTGCAGCCGCGCGGGCAGCGCAGCGATCGCGTCGGCCACCTGTTCGCGCAGTTCGCCCTCGGCCAACTGGGTCAGCGCGTCCGGCCCCTGGTCGGCAAACGCCAGGTCGCGGTCGGAATAGGTCTCGTCCAGCGCCTCGAACCGCAACGGCTCGCTCGCCGCGCGCAGATCGGCCAGTTCGGCCTCGGTGATTTCCAGCGCCTGCGCCAGTTCGGCGGGCCCCGGATCGCGGCCAAGCGTGGCGCGCAGCGCGTCTTCCTGCTCGCGCAGCTGGCGCCGCCGCCCGCTCGCCCCGCGCGACAGCGGCACCGACCGGCGGATCAGATCGACCATCGCCCCGCGCACGCGCATCTTGGCATAAGCCGCAAAGCCGTCTTCGCCCGGGCCGTTGTGACGCTGGGCGCATTCGGTCAACGCGACCAGCCCCGACTGGATCAGGTCTTCCAGTTCGATGCCCGGCCGGCCCGAGCCGTGGACGTGCCATGCCAGGCGCCGGACCATCGGCAGGAACCGGCGGACCCGATCGGCCACGTCCGCCCCATAGGCCCCGGCAACCGGGCGGCGCGCGCCATAGGCGGCGCCAATCCCGGGCGTCCCCCCGACGTGTACGGCACCGACAAAGACTGTGTGATCGTGCTTCATGCGGCCAGCTCTTCTGCAAGGACATCTTCGGGATGGGGCAGCGCGGGGGGCGGGCGGTGATCGGGCGAGTTGTCCCCGCCGATCACCGCCAGCACCTCGATCGGCTGCGCGGGAGGCAATTCGGCGATCGACAGGACCAGGCAATGCGGCGCCCGCAGCCGCAGCAGCGCGGCCAGTGCCCGGCGCGCACGCGGCTGGACGATCAGCGCGGGCGCCAAGGCCGCTGGCCCGCGCGCCTCGATGATCTGGGCGATCCGCTCGCCGATCGAGCGGGCGAGGTCAGGCTCGATCAGCGGCTGGCCGGTGGCCGGATCATGCAGCCCCTGCACGATCGCCCCTTCCAGCCGGGCGTCGAGCGTGATCACCGGCAGGCGTTCGCCCGGCCCGCAGACCCGGCCGACGATCAGCCCGCCCAGATCGGCGCGGACCAGATCGACCAGCCGTTCATGCTCGGCCGTCATCTGTACCGCCTGGGTCAGGCTTTGCAGGATCGGCACCGGGTGGCCCAGCGGAACCCCTTCTTCCAGCAGCGCACGGAGCAGCCGCGTCATCGCCGCCAGGGTCAGCGGGGTCGGATAGACCGTCTCGACCAGTCCGGCCGAATGGTCCTTCACCCCATCAAGGATCGCGCGAACCTCGTCCGGGCCGAGCAAGGCCTGCGCGCGTTCTGACAACAGCTGGTTGAGATGGGTGGCGACCACCGTGCTGGCGTCAACCGTCAGGAATCCTTCGGCAATTGCATGGTCGCGCGACGCGGGGTCGATCCACAGCGCGGGACAGCCGAAACTCGGGTCGCGGGTCGCCTCGCCGTGCAGATGGTGGTTTTCGCGGGCCTCGCCGGCATCGATCGCCAGCACGCGGTCAGCCCGGATGGTGGCCCCGCCCAGCGATACGCCGCCGAGCAGGATGCGATAGTCGTGCGGCGGCATCTCGATCGCATCGCGCACGCGGAACTGGGGCACGACAAACCCGAACGACTGGCTCAGCTGCTTGCGCACCCCGGTAATCCGCGACACCAGCGGCGATCCGCGCCGGTCATCGACCAGATGGATCAGGCCATAGCCCAGCTCGATGGTCACCAGCGTGTGATCGGACACCTCGTCCAGCCCGATCCGGCCGGGATCGGGCGGCGGCGGCGCTGCGACGGCGGGTGCAGGCCGGTCGGACTTCAGCTTGAGCGAACGATACAGCCAGAATGCCAGCCCCGCCGCCGGCAGGAACACGATCTGCGGCATCGCCGGGATCATCCCGATTGCCGCCAGGATCACCGCCACCGGCAGCCAGGTGCGGGGATCGGAGAATTGCCCGCCGATTTGCCCGGCGAGATCGCGGCTATCCGATACGCGCGTGACGATCACCGCCGCCGCGATCGACAGCAGCAACGCGGGCACCTGCGCTACAAGCGCATCGCCCACCGCCAGCGTGACGTATGTTTGCGCAGATTCGCCGGCCGAAAGCCCGTGACTGAGCATGCCGAGCACGAACCCGGCGATGACGTTGACCGCCAGGATCAGCAGCGCGGCGATCGCATCGCCCTTCACGAACTTGCTGGCACCATCCATCGAACCGTAGAAATCGGCTTCGGTGGCCACCTCGCGGCGCCGCGCCTTGGCTTCGTCGGCGGTGAGCAGTCCGGCGGCCAGATCGGCGTCGATCGCCATCTGCTTGCCGGGCAGCGCATCGAGGGTGAAGCGCGCCGAAACTTCCGAAACGCGCCCTGCGCCTTTGGTGACCACCACCATGTTGATGATCATCAGGATCATGAACACGAACAGGCCGACCGCGAAATTGCCGCCCACCAGAAAGGCGCCGAACGCCTCGATCACGTGGCCCGCCGCCGCGCCGCCTTCGTGCCCATAGAGCAGCACGACCCGGGTCGAGGCGACATTGAGCGACAGCCGCAGCAGCGTGGCGAACAGCAGCACTGATGGAAACGACGAGAAATCGAGCGGTTTGGCCGCGTTCATCGCCGTCATCAGGATCGCCACCGACATCGCGATGTTGACCACGAAGAGCACGTCCAGCAGCGCCGTCGGCACCGGCACGATCATCAGGCCGATCAGCGTGATGATGCCGGTCGGCAGCGCCAGCGTGCTGAAACTGGGCAAACGCGATGCCATCCGCTACAGCCCCAGCGCCGCAAGCCGGCCGTAAGCCGAGCGCACATGCTGCGGCACGGCGGCGTCGGCGGCGCCGCCGCCGCCGCCAAGGCCGAACGCCTGCTTCAGCGTATCGGCCATGGATGATTGCGTGGGACCGGCTTGTGTTCGCGTCGCTGCACCGGCAGCGGCGTGGAAGGCCCGTGCCAGCGGTCCACCGGCGAATTGCGCAGTGGCCTCGGCGGGCGCGTAGTCGGCCCACTGGCTGGCCGCGCCGCCCTCCATCGCCGCGCCCAGTTTCCCGCGCACCAGACCCATCACCTCGCCAAGCGAGCGGGGTGAACCGTCGGGGGCGAAGAAGATCGCGCGGTTGGAACCCGCGGCGGCCGGCAGCAGCGATGCCGCCGATTGCGCGGGATCGATCGACAGCGCAGTGAGGAACTGGGTCGCGCCTTGCGAACCAAGGAAGTGGGCGAGGTACAGTTCGGCCGGATCGGGTTCGCGCCCCAGCGCAGTGCCGAGCGCGGCCTTGTTGTCGCCGGCCAGCTCCGCCGCCATCAGCGCGGAGGCTTGCGGGTCATTGCGCAGCGCCATCACCTGGCTGCGCAGCGCCGGATTGCCCACCGCCGCGCTGGCCCAGCCCAGCCCATGCTCGGCCCCGTGCTTTTTCAGCGTATCGAGCCAGGTGCCGCCCAGGAACTGGTACAGCCCGGTCGCGCTGGACGTGGCGGCGCGGGCGTTGGGATCAAGCCCGGATTCGAGCTTGGCCTGTGCCAGCAAGTAATCGAAGTCCACCCCGGTCGCCTGCGCGGCGCGGGCAATCGCCGCGCGGGACGCGGCGGCGTGTGACGATACGGCGGCGGCTGATGTGATCTCGCTCAAGCGTATTCCCCGAGTGCGTGTGCCTCGGGACCGTTTCAGCAAGGGTCGTGCCAACTTGGACAAAGGCGGCGCCAATTGGCGAAATCCGCTGGACTACCTAGCCGCGCGCACCGGCATAGGCGTAGCCCGGCCGGACGCGGTACAGCGCGGGCGAACCGGTCAGCGCATCGAGCCGGGCCGCGACATTGGCCGCGATCAGGTTGCGAACCTGCCGGTTTACCTCGTTCAGGCGTCGCGCCGCATCAAGCAGCCCGCGGCATTCCTCGTCCACCGTGGCGGGATCGCGCCCCTCCATCACGTCGCACAGCGTCTGCTTTTCAACGGCGGCGCCCATGATCGCGTCAAGGTCGAGCCCGGCAAGCGCCTGCCTTTCGTCCTGCAGCACGGCAACCATCTGCCGCAGCGTGTCGTTCAGGCTGGACTTGGTGTTGAGGCCGGTCCGGGTGCTCATTGCGAAGTCCTCAGCAACAGACCGGCCGCGATCATCGCGTCGGCGATCTTGGTGGGAATGATCGGGTAGCTGCCGGTCTGGATCGCGTGGCGGATCACCTGGATCCGCTCGGCGTCGACCGGCGCCTGCCCGGCATCGAGCGCGCTGCTCGGCTGAAACGTGGCCGCCGCCGCGCCCGGAGCCGATGGCGCCGGGTTTGACTGGTCCTTCGCGCCGACCGCCGTTCTGACGACGCCGGCATCGATCGGGCCGACCGGGCGCAATCCAGATCTGCTCTGGCCCGATATGTTGTGGCTGGATTCGATAGGCATTGTGCCGCTCCGTGGGTTTCCAAACAGGAGAACGGCAGGGCGGGGGGATGTTTAAGTCCGTCGGAAAGACTTTGCCGTTGGGCTTGCCGATTACGGCAGATCGCTGCCGAGGTCTGCCCCCGGATCGCCGGCCCCCAGATCGACCCGGACCAGTCCCGGACGCACGATCCTGGCGCGCAGCGGCTGCGCCCCGGCGGTGGTGGTCTTGACCCGGATCCACGTGCCGACCGCGCCGTTTTCCAGCGCCTCGCCCGGCTGCGAGACCGAGAAGCCCGGCCCGCCGACCGCAATCGTCACCGCCTCGCCGCGCAGCACGGCGTCGCCTTTGGGCGCCACTTGCAGCAACGGCACAAACACCCGCCAGCCGCCGATATCGGGGCACTGGACCAGCACCGTATCGCGCCGCCCGGCGTACCAGCTCAGGCTGAGCGGATTGGTACAAGCCGCCAGCCGCAAGCGCCGGTCGACCGGCTGCGCTGCCCCGCCCGGCTGGCCCAGCGGCACCCCGGTGAACTGGGCGACAGCAAAGTCGAGCCCGCCGGGGTCGGCCGGTGCGGCCTGAACCGGAACAGGCGCCGGAGCGGCAATCAGGGCCAGAACGGAGAGCAGGTACTTCATCGATGCGGAATCCTTGCAACGCCTTTGCAATGGCACTGCAAGGGACGTGCCACCTAGACGGCGGAACCATCCCACGTCAGCGTTGCCGATACGTCGTTTACCCCGGCGGGTTCGACCACGATCCGCGTCGATGCCGGCAGCTTGCGCACCCCCTGCAGGACCGTTTCAGCGCGGGCGAACGCGGCCTGCGCCTGCCGTCCGGAATAGCGCGCCACGATTGTCAGCCGCTGGCGCGGATCGAGCGTCTGGCTCGCCAGCCACACCTCGAGCGAAGGTGCGCCCGGCGCGGCGCGCCATACCGCCACCGGATCGGCCAGCGCCAGCGCCTCGGGGGCGACCACTGCGCGCGGCGGCGGAGGCGGGGCGAATTTCGGCAGCGCCGGCCGCTGCGCCAGTGCCGCCGCGCAGACCATGAACAGGATCAGCGAAAGGTCGGCCAGCGCATATTGCCAGCCCACCCCCATGCGCGCCTGTATCTGCATCAGGCCGCCGCCTTGGTGTGGTCGGCCCGGCCGCGCTCGGCCGCGCGCTCAACCGGGTGCGAATCGTGCAGTGCGGAGCGCGGGCACGCCTGCGACACTTGCTGCGCCAGCCAGTCCATCACCTGCTGCCGCTCTGCCTCCTCGGCTCCGCTGGCGCGTTCGATCGCACGCGCCAGCGGGGCAAGCAGCAGGTTGGCGGCAAGGATACCGTACAACGTCGTCACCACCGCCATCCCGATTGCCCCGGTCATCGCTGTCCCGCCGTCAAGCGCCGCGCCGACCATCTGGTTAAGCGCGATCAGCGTACCGGCCATGCCGAACACCGGCGCCAGTTCCGAGGCCTGCGCCAGCACCCGCACCGCCGTGTTCGCATCGCCCATGCGCCGCGCCTTGTGCCGGTCATGCGCCGCAAGCAGGGCACCGACCGAGCGGTCATGGAACAGGGCATCGGTGGCATCGTCGAATTCGCGGTCGCCGACGCGGCCGACCGGCGCGCGCAGCAGCCCGTCCTGCTGGATCGCGCGGACCTGCTTGGCCAGTTCGGCGCGGGCCTCGTCGGCACTAAACCGGCGGCGCGGCAGCGCGGCCAGCGCCCGCAGCGTGATCGCGGCCTCGGTCAGACCACAGCGCAGGAACGTGGCAAGCGCCGTCCCGCCAAAGACGACAACGGCGGACGGTCCGTCGAGAAGATGCAGCGCCATGGGCCGGAATTTCCTTTTTCGCTGAGCACAAGAACGGCAGCGCCCCGGCAGTTTCAATCCGCGGCCGGGAATTGCCGGGTTCGCGGCAAGCCCTTGCCAACCCGCGCCCACCCAAACCCCCGGATTCCGCCAACCGCGCATCTGGCACGCCCCTTGCTGTTCAAGGGCACACGATCCGCAACCGGAGCGATGGAGCGATGAACGACACCCTGTTCGGCATTCACGGCACTGCACTGGAATTGCGCTCGCAGCGCATGGGGCTGCTGACCTCCAACATCGCCAACGCCGGCACCCCCGGTTACAAGGCCCGCGACATCGATTTTGCGGCTGCGCTGAAAGCCAGCGCCGCCGGCGCCAGCGATGGCGATGCGGCGGCCATGGCCGTCCGCTACCGCGTGCCGACGATGCCCAGCCTTGATGGCAACACGGTCGAGATGATGACCGAGCAGACCGCTTTCGCCGAAAACGCGGTGGGCTATTCGGCCACGCTCCAGTTCATCCGTGGCCGGATCGACACCATTACCCGCGCGCTGAAGGGAGAGTGACGATGAGCGGCCCGACTTCCCTGTTCGACCTGGCGCAGCGCGGAATGTCAGCGCAACTGGTGCGGATGAACGCCGCCGCTTCGAACCTCGCCAACGCGGGGTCGGTCGCAGGTTCGGCGGAAGGCGCCTATCGCTCGCTGCGCCCGGTCTTCGCCACCGCGCTCAATACGGCCACGGGCCTTGCCACCGTGGACGTCAGCAGCGTGATCCGTTCGAATGCGGCCCCGATCCGCGAACACAATCCCGATCACCCGCTGGCCGATGCCAACGGCGATGTCTGGATGAGCCCGGTCGATGAGAACGCCGAGATGGTCGAGATGCTCGACAGTTCGCGCCAGTACCAGAACCTGGTCGAAGCGCTTTCCACCGCCAAGCAACTGATGCTCGAAACGATGAGGATGAAATGACCATAGCCGTCAATTCCGCCGCCAACGCGGTGGCCCCAAGCTCCAATACACGCGCCACCACCAAGACGGGCTTCGGCGCGCTGGGTGCGGCCGATTTCATCAAGCTGATGACCGCGCAGATGCGGCAGCAGGACCCGTTCCAACCAGTCGATAACAAGGACATGCTGGCCCAGATCGCGCAATTTACCACGCTTTCGCAAACCAACGACGTGAGCACCGGGATCCGCACGATGAATACCACGCTGCACACCCTGGGGACCAAGCTCGACGCGATCCTGACCGCGCAGCAGGCGGCCGCCGCCGCCAACTCTAACAATTCGACCCCGGCCTGATTTTTCGGGCCTGATATTCCGGGAGACTGACCCATGTCCTTCTACACTTCGCTCAACGGGCTGAAGAACGCGCAGACCGACCTTACCGTGATCTCGCACAACATCGCCAATGCCGAGACCAACGGGTTCAAGAAAAGCCGGGTCGAGTTCGCCGACATCGTTGCGGGATCGGCCTACAGCAATCCCAAGATGATCCAGGGCATCGGCGCCACGGTCGAGGCGATCCAGCAGAACTTCG
>JANLUV010000184.1:0-3647 GCA_031363685.1 Alphaproteobacteria bacterium
CGATCACGGTCAGGTCGGCCAGCAGCGGCTCCAGCCCGGCCAGCGGCCACACCGTCGCCGCGTCGGACCATGCCCGCGCCGGATCGGGGTGAGTCTCGATAAACAGGCCGTCCACCCCCACCGCCACCGCGGCCCGCGCCAGCGCCGGGATCATCTCGCGCTGGCCCCCGCTGGCCCCGCCTGCCGCGCCCGGCTGCTGCACCGAATGGCTGGCATCATAGATCACCGGGCAGCCGAATCCGCGCATCGTTTCCAGCCCGCGCATGTCGACCACCAGATCATGATAGCCGAACGTCGTGCCGCGCTCGCACAGCCACAATCGTTCACCCACCGGCTCGCCCGCCGTCAGGCATTCGGCGGCCTTGGCCACTACGTGTGCCATGTCGGCGGGGGCCATGAACTGGCCTTTCTTGATGTTAACCGGCCGCCCGCTGCGCACCGCCGCCTGGATCAGGTCGGTCTGGCGCGACAGGAAGGCGGGAATCTGCAGGATATCGACCGCTGCGGCGGCGGGCGCCACGTGCGCCACTTCGTGCACGTCGGTCAGCACTTCCAGCCCGGTCTCGGCGCGCACGCGGGCGAGGATGTCTAGCCCCCGGCGCAGCCCGGGGCCGCGCCGCGATTTGCCCGAGGTGCGGTTCGCCTTGTCGAACGAGGCCTTGAAGATCATCCGCAGCCGCAGCCGCCGGGCAATATCCGCCAGTTCATGCGCGATGGCGAGCGCTTGCCCTTCGCTTTCGATAACGCATGGCCCGGAAATGACAAACATCACACCCCGCGCCGTTGCGATAAGCGCCGCCACACTATCCGTTGCTGAAATTCACATAGTTTCATAATTGATCGCTTTAATTTAATATAACTATACGGAAAACAGTTGTGCAATATTGGCCCTATCCTTGGATATCGTCTAAATACGTACCAACCGCAAGCGGAAGATCCTTGAATACCGAGAATTGCCTCCATTATGGATGAACCGCGTGGACGCGGGATGGTGAGATATATAACTTAGGTTACCACAGCATAATTAATTCAAGGCGGAACAATAACTTGACCCGATCACTCACGAATGCGGAACTTGTCCCGGCAGTGGTCGGGGCGTGCGCCAGGGCTGACCGGGATATTCCCCTTGGGGTGATCGATGCGGCCATCGATGCGCTGGGCGAACTGCGCATTTCGCTCGGGGCGGATCTAGCGCTGGCGGCGCTGCCTCTCGCGGGCTGCGCGGGGCGGATCGTGTTCAGCGGGTTGGGCAAGTCCGGCATCGCGGCCAGCAAGATCGCCTCCACGTTTGCCTCGCTCGGCCGCCCGTCGCTGTTCCTCCATCCGGCCGATGCGGCCCACGGCGATCTGGGCAAGATGTGCCGGGGCGATATTCTCGTCGCGATCTCGGTCTCGGGCGAAACGCGGGCGCTGCTGCCGGTCGTATCCTATGCCCAGGCGCACGGTATCCTGGTGATCGGGATGACCACGCGGGCTGACAGCCTGCTGGGCCGCAATTGCAATCTGGTACTGGCGCTGCCTGAATGTATCGAAGGCGGGCCGGTCGCCGAAGTGCCGATGGCCTCCACCGTGACCACGATCGTGCTGGGCGATGCGCTCGCCGCGCTGGTGGCGCACCGGCTGGAATTCACCAGTCGTGATCTGGCCGTGCTGCACCCCGGCGGCCGTATCGGGGTGCGGCTGCGCCCGGTCCGCCAACTGATGCAGGCCGGCGCGCGCATCCCGCTGGTCGCGCCTGACGAGCCGTGCCACGATGTAATTGCCGTGATGACGGAAAAAGGCTTCGGCATCGCCGGGGTGATTGATCGCGCCACCCGCCGCCTCGTCGGCGTGATCACCGACGGGGATTTGCGCCGCAATCACCGCCGGCTTGATGTCGCGCTGGCGCAGGAACTCGCCGGCGGCGCGCCGATCACCTTGGGGCCAGACGATACCGCCGGTCACGCGCTCGATCTCGCCCGCGCGCACCGCATCTCGGCGCTGTTCGTGGTCGATGCGGATGGGGTTCCGCTCGGGCTGGTCGATCTGCAGGACCTCCTGCGCGTGGGGATCGATTGATCTTGATTGCCGCCCTGCAAACGCCCGTGCGACCCCTTGTGATCATTCCCGCGCGCCATGCCTCGGTGCGCTTTCCCGGCAAGCCGCTCTGCCCGCTGACCGCGCCCGGCGGCACCGCCCGCCCGTTGGTCGAATGGACCTGGCGCGCGGCAGTCGCCGCCGTCGGCTTTGACCAGGTCTGCATCGCCACCGACGATGCCCGCATCGCCGATGCCGCCCGCGCCTTTGGCGCCCGCGTCGCGCTAACCGATCCGGATTTGCGCAATGGCACCGAACGCTGCGCTGCCGCGCTGGCTGTGCTGGGCGAAAGTCCGGACGTGGTGGTCAACCTGCAGGGAGACAGCCCGCTGATTCCGCCGCAGTTCGTCACCGCCGTGCTTGCGGCCTTCGCCGATCCGGCGGTGCAGGTGGCGACCCCCTATGTCGAATGCGATGCCGCGATGATGGGTCTGATCCACACCGATCAGGACGCTGGCCGCGTCGGCGGGACCTGCGTCGTCGCCCGGACCGATGGCACCGCCGCCTATTTCAGCAAGTACCCGATCCCCCACGGCGCCTCGGCGGCCTGTCCGCTCAAACTCCACCTCGGCCTCTACGCCTTCCGCCCGCCCGCACTCGCCGCCTACGCCGCCCTCCCGCAAGGCACGCTCGAACGGGCCGAGGGGCTGGAACAACTGCGCTTTCTCGAAGCCGGCTGGCCGATCCACCTCGTCGCGGTGCCCCGGCCGGAAGGCGGCATGTGGGAAGTGAACAACCCCGAGGATGTGCCCATTGTGGAGCGGGGGTTGCCGCACTGATATTCCTTCCCCCTTGATGGGGGAAGGACGCGAAGCCTTGGCGGCTCGCCGCCCAGGCGCAGCTGGCAAGGGGTGATCCCGCCCCACGCGCCAAGCGTTCGCGAGAGTTCACCCCCACCCAGCTCCAGCTAGGCGGCAAGCCGCCAAGCTTCCGTATCCTTCCCCATCAAGGGCAAGGGCAATCTGCTGGAAAAATCCCCGCTTACCCTTCCGCCAGCAGCCGCGCCGCCGCGTTCTCCACCAGCAGCCGCACCGCACTTTCGCTCGCGATTCCGCCGCGCACCAGGCACTCGGCATGCAGCGCGCGCAGCATGGCCTCGTACAGCGCCGGGTCGGGCGGCTGCGGCGCGGACCAGAACGTATCCAGCGGGCCGGGGTGGACAATCCCGGCCACCGCATAGATCGCCGCGCCCAGCGTCTTGACCGGAATTCCCTCGGCCAGCGCAAAGGTGGCGGCAGTGGAGTTGACCACCACCACCCCGCGCGATTCCCGCGCCAGCAGCTCCAGATCGCCGCCGGCCACGTGGACTACCCGCCCAGCCAATCCCAGCCGCCGCGCCCGCCGTGCGATCCGCAGCCCCCACCCGCGCCACGAAACGTCGAGCGGGTGTTCCTTGATCAGCAGCACCGCATCGGCCGGCGCATGCGCGGCGAAACTGGCCAGCACATAGTCGACCGCCTGTTCCATCCCCGCAAATGGTGAGTGCACCCGGATCTGGTAATCCGATCCCAGTTGCAGCGGGAACAGGAAATAGCTGCCCGGCGCCAGCCCGCCCAGCGTCCGCATCGCGG
>JANLUV010000197.1:0-5648 GCA_031363685.1 Alphaproteobacteria bacterium
GCCGGTCATCGCCAGCTCGGCCAAGGACGTGGCCAACAACATCGCCCATGCCGGGCGCACCGCGCAAGGCCAGCTGGATGACCTTGCCGCCGGATTCACCCGCCTTGGCGAAGCTGGCGCAACCAGCGCTCAGCAGGTCGCCGCGCTGCAGGAGCGGATCGACAGCGGGCTTGGCCTGTTCGAATCCCGGCTGGAACAGCTACAGCACCTGGTGGCGGCCCGGCTTGAAGAACTGGAACAGCGCGGAGCCGACCTGCGCGGCCGGATGGACGACGGCGAGAGCACGGCGCTCGATGCCCTGCGCCGCCGCGCCGCCGCGCTGGCCGAGGAATTCGACCACACCCGCCAGCAGATCGATGGCCACGAAGCCGAGGCCCTGACCTCGCTGCGCGCCCGCCTGTCTGCCCTGCGCGATGAAGGCTCCGCGCTTGCCCGTGCCCTGCGCGACGGTGAAACCGGGGCGATGCAGGCATTGACCGCCGCCAAGGACCGCGTGGAAGCCGAAATCCGCACCGTGCTGGAACGGCTTGACCAGCTGGACCGCGATGCCCTCGCAGCGGCGCGCGCACGCATTGCCGCGCTGTCGGATGAAGCCGGCGCCTTCGATGCCCGGCTGGCCGAACGCAACCTGCAGTTCGCCGCCGAGACGGACAAGCGGCTCGAGTCTGCCACAGCCCGGCACGATGCCGAAATCGCGCGGCTGTCAGCCCTGTTCGAACAGCTGGACCACGAGCTGAGCGCCCAACAGGAAAATCAAGGCGAACACCAGCAGCGGCTGGGTGCCGCGGGCGAGGCCATCGCCGCCCGGCTCGAAGGGCTGTCCGACCGGATCGCCGCCATCGCTGCGTTCGGCAATCAGGCCGAGGAAACGCTCGGCAGCGGCCTGGGCGTGCTGGCTGACCGGCTTGCCGCCAGCCGCGAGGCGCTGGCCGGCACCGATGCCGCAGTTACGCAGCTGACCGACTGCGCGGTCCGCCTGCTCGAGCTGCTCCAGGCCAGCACCGCGCAATCGGGCGACCAGTTACCGGCGGCGCTCGCGTCTGGCGAAGTGCAGTTGGGCGAGTGGGAGCGCCGGATCGCGGATTTGCGCGAGGCAGTCGATGCAGCGTCTGGCCGGGGAGAGGAACTTGCCCGCAGCGTGGCGGAAACCCGCGCCACGCTGGGCGCATCCTTGGGCGAGCTCGGCGATCTGCACAGCGCGCTGGGCGACGGGGCGCAGCGCCATGCGGGCACACTGGCGGATTTGCGCGACACGCTGGCCGCGCTCGACCGCGAAAGTGTTGCGGCCGCGGAGCAGGCGCAGGACCAGTTGGCTGCCGCGATCGACCGTCTTGCCGCCGCTGCGCGCGATGCGGTCGGCACGCTTGGCGACGGCACGCAGTCCGCCATCACCGCGATGGCCGACCGGCTCGGCGACGAAACCGGAGCTGCGATTGACCGGGTGATGCGGATCCGCCTGGCCGAAGCCGTCGGACAGCTCGAACAGGCCGCCGGTCATGCCGCCGGGGTCAGCCGCGAAGCTGCGATCCAGCTGCGCGATCAACTGAGCAAGGTCAATGAACTGGCGGGCAATCTGGAACGGCGTGTCGCCCACGCCCGCACCCGCGCCGAGGAGCAGGTCGACAATGACTTCGCCCGGCGCGTGGCGCTGATCACCGAATCGCTCAATTCCAATGCGATCGACATTGCCAAGGCGTTGTCGACTGACGTCACCGACACCTCGTGGGCGGCCTATCTGCGCGGGGATCGCGGCGTGTTCACCCGCCGCGCGGTGCGGCTGATCGATGCCTCGGAAACCCGCGAAGTCGCCCGGATCTATGAGGATGACAGCGAATTTCGCGATCACGTCAGCCGCTACATCCACGATTTCGAAGCGATGCTGCGCCAGCTTCTCTCGACCCGAGACGGCCATGCGCTGGGGGTAACCCTGCTGTCGTCCGACATGGGCAAGCTTTATGTCGTACTGGCACAAGCGATCGAGCGCCTGCGGGCCTGATCTGACGTTACTTTGATGTGGCCGTGTAAAGATCCGGCGCGCCGCCCGACACGTCGAGGTCTTGCGCGGTGATCCAGCCGTTCGTATAATTGAGGTAGAACAGCCCGAACAGCACGATCGACAGCACCGTCGCGCGCAGGGCGATGCGGTTCGGATTGAAGTGCGCTGGCGCGCTGTCCGCCTGCCCGGGCACCTTGGCGATCCCGGCCTCGTCGTGGGTCCGCACCCCGAATGGCAGGACGAGGAACGCCGACAGCACCCAGAACAGGCAGTAGATTGCGATAATCGAGGTTATCCGCATGCCATCAACCCTCCAACAGCATGACCTGGATTTGCGGCTTTTTGCCGGACCAGCGGGTTGCGGCGCGGCGCGCGGCAAGGCGGGCGGCTTCGATCAGGGCATCGCGATCCTTCGCCGACGCGCCCCGAAGCTTGCCGATCGCGGCCGTCACGTCCTCGCGCGCTTCGTCACAGAACGACTGGTAGTCTTCCTCCAGCGGCAGCCCCAGCGCGGCAACCGTAGCCCCGCCCTTGCGATCGATCGCGACCATGACCACGCCGTTGGCCGCCATCCGTCGCCGCATGGTGATGCCAAGCCCGTCCGCAGGCGCGATGATATCCCCGTCGAGCAGCAGGCGTCCGGCCCGCACGTGGCCGAACTTGCCCGGCTTGCCCGGCGCAAGGCGGACCAGATCGCCATTCTTCTGCACCACTTGCGCCGGAATCCCGGCATCCTTGCCAAGCCGCCCCTGCTCGCGCATGTGGCGCATCTCGCCGTGCACCGGCAGCAGGATCTCCGGCCGGATCCAGCCATAGAGCGCGAGCAGTTCCGGCCGTCCCGGATGCCCGGAAACGTGGATCAGGCTTTGCCGGTCGGTCACGACCACCACGCCATCCGCCGCCAGCTTGTTCTGGATCCGCCCGATGGCAATCTCGTTGCCGGGGATCTGGCGGCTGGAGAACAGCACCACGTCGCCCGCCGAGAGTTGGACATCGTGGTGACCGTCGGTGATCCGGGCCAGCGCCGCGCGCGGTTCGCCCTGCCCGCCGGTGGCCACGATCATAACCTCGCCGCGCGGCAGGTTCATCGCCGCCTCGGGGCTGATCGTGCGGGGGAATTTCTTGAGATAGCCGCTCGCCTTCGCCGCCTCGATGATGCGGTCGAGCGAACGCCCGGTCACGCACAGCTGCCGGTTGGTCTTCTCGGCCACCTCGCCCAGCGTCTGCAGCCGCGCCACATTCGACGCGAAGGTGGTGACCAGTATGCGCCGCCCGCGATGCTTTGCGACTTCGGCCAGCAGGCCGCGATAGACCTCGCCCTCCGATCCAGATGCCTCGGGGTTGAACACGTTGGTCGAATCGCAAACCAGCGCCAGCACGCCGCTATCGCCGATCGCGGTCAGTTCCTCGGCGGTAGCTGGCGTGCCCACCAGCGGCTCGTCATCGAGTTTCCAGTCACCGGTGTGGAAGATCCGCCCGTACGGCGTTTCGATCACCAGCGCGTTGCCTTCGGCAATGGAGTGGGCCAGCGGCACATAGCGGATGCCGAACGGACCAAGCTGGAATTCCTCCAGATCATCGACGACGTTCAGCTTGATCTTTTTGGTGATGCCCGCTTCGTCGAGCTTGGAGCGGACGAGCCGCGCGGTAAACGGCGTCGCGTAAAGCGGAACGCCCAGATCCTGCGCGAAATAGGGCACCGCGCCGATGTGATCCTCGTGCGCGTGAGTCAGCACGATACCGATCAGGTTTTCCCGCTCGCGCTCGATGAATTCGAGGTCGGCGAAGACCAGGTCGACACCCGGATATTCGTTCCCGCTGAAGGTCATCCCCAGGTCGACCATCAGCCACTTGCCGTCACACCCGTAAAGGTTGACGTTCATGCCGATTTCGCCCGAGCCGCCGAGCGCGCAGAACAGCAGTTCCTTGCCCGGCGTCACTTGCCGCGCGCCCGCTCTGCGAGGATGGCGAGGCCATCGAGCGTGAGGTCGGCGTCGACCGCGTCGAAGATGTCGGTATGCTTGTCGAACAGCACCGCCAGCCCGCCGGTGGCAATCACCTTGGCCGGTCGGCCGATCTCGGCACGCATCCGCTGGATCAGTCCTTCCATCATCGCGACATAGCCCCAGAATACCCCGATCAGCATCTGATCCTCGGTGTTGGTGCCGATCACGCTGGCCGATTTCGGCGCCTCGATCGCGATGCGCGGCAGCTTGGCGGTGTTGCCGACCAGGGCATCGAGCGACAGGTTGATCCCCGGGGCGATGATCCCGCCCTTGTAGGCACCGTTGAAGTCGATCGCATCGTAGGTGGTGGCGGTGCCGAAATCGACGATGATGAGGTCTCCCGGATATCTGGAATGGGCGGCAATAGCGTTCACGGCGCGGTCGGCGCCGAGTGACTTGGGCTGGTCGACATCGATGTCGATCGCGTAATCAGCCGCGCCTTCGCCCGCGATCAGCGGTACGACGTTGAAATACTTGTCCGCCAGCACTTCGATGTTGTGCAGCGCACGCGGGACCACGGTGGCCACGATGATCTGGTCGATCGCATCACGCGCAACGCCTTCCAGCACCAGCAGTTGCGACAGCCAGACCGCATATTCATCCCCCGTCCGGCGCGGATCGGTGGCGATGCGCCAACGGGCGAGGATCGAGCGTCCTTCGTACAACGCGAAGACAACGTTGGTGTTGCCGAGATCGATGGCGAGCAGCATGGGTAGTTCCCTGTGGTGTTTCCCAGTTCAGGCCGGGTCGGCGAGGCGAACCTCGCCCGCATGGATGGTGCGCGTCGTGCCGTCTGGCAGTGCCAAGAGCAAGGCCCCATGCTCATCCAGCCCGGCAAATTTGCCGTGGAGCGGTATTTCGCCCGGTTCGCCCACCGCGAGCGCGGTGCCAACGGGGTGCGCCGCCGCGCGCCAGCGGGCAATTAGCGGGCCGATCCCGAAACCACGCCAGCGCATCAGTTCGGCGGCGAAGGCGACGGCCAGATCACGCGCGAACAAGTCCCGGTCGGGCACCGGGCCGAATCCGGACAGAGCCAGCGTTTCGCGGCCCTCGACCGGAGGCGCGACCGCCAGGTTCACGCCGAACCCGATCACCACCGCATCGCCTTTGCGTTCCAGCAAGATGCCGGCCAGCTTGGCGGCGCCGACCATCACGTCGTTGGGCCACTTGAGCACAGCGCGCGCGGGCGGCGGAATGCGCGCCGACACTGCTGCGTGAACCGCAAGGCCCGCCACTAGCGCAAGACTGGGCAGCGGCGGATCGCCGAATCGCTCGCGCACGATGGTCGAGCCCATGAAGTTGCCGAGCCCGTCGAACCACGCCCGGCCCTGTCGTCCGCGTCCGGCGGTCTGGCGATCGGCGATCAGCCAGTCGTCTTCCTGCAAACCTCCACCGCGCGCCAGACGCGCGGCGAGATCGGCGTTTGTCGAACCGGTTTCGGCCAAGAAGTGGATCAACGCGTTTCGATCAAACCGCGTGAAACAGCGCGGCGGCGGCGCTATCCGACAGTGCGCCGAGTGCCCGGGTCAGCAGGTAGCCCAGCGGCGAGATGAACACACCGGTGACGATCAGCAGCGCGGTATGCGCCAGATCGCTACGGCCCAGCACCTTGCCCGCCGGTTCGTCGAAGTACATCACCTTGACGA
>JANLUV010000201.1:0-2195 GCA_031363685.1 Alphaproteobacteria bacterium
CAAGGCCGATATCCGCAACAAGGATGTGGCTGAACCAGTCCCGGAACCTGACCCGGAAACCCATTCAAAGTGGGAATCATCAGAGTGGAAGTTGGGCGAAGTCGGTTAGCGCCGCGTCGCGCAAACCCCGCCATACCCGCAGCGCCTGCACCGTTTCCGCCACGTCATGCACGCGCAGCAGTTGCACCCCCGCGTCCAGCGCCTTGACCGCCAGCACCACCGATCCGCCCAGCCGCTGGTCCGCCGCCGCCTCGTTCGATAGCGCCCCGATCATCCGCTTGCGGCTCGCCCCCACCAGCAGCGGCTGGCCCAGCGCATGGTACAGCGGCAGCGCATTCATCAGCGCGAGGTTTTCCGCCAGCGTCTTGCCAAACCCGATCCCGGGATCGAGCACGATCTTCTCCCGCGCGATCCCCGCCGCCAGCGCCGTATCGCGCCGCGCGGCCAGCCAGTCGAACACGTCGAGCACCACGTCGGCATAAGTGCCGCCCGCGTGAAGGTCATCACCTTCACCCGGCGCATGCATCAGCACCACCGGCACCCCGCTCGCGGCCGCAAATTCCAGGCTGCGCGGATCGTGGCGCAACGCGGACACATCGTTGAACACATGCGCCCCCGCCGCCACTGCCGCCTGCATTACCCCCGGCCGCCGCGTATCCACGCTGATCGCCGCGCCCATCGCCGCCACCCGCTCGACGATCGGGATCACGCGC
Organism: Alphaproteobacteria bacterium; assembly: GCA_031363685.1. Taxonomy (GTDB): domain Bacteria; phylum Pseudomonadota; class Alphaproteobacteria; order Sphingomonadales; family Sphingomonadaceae; genus Novosphingobium. Next base: position 714 of record JANLUV010000201.1, read on the forward strand.
TTAAGCTCGTCCCCTTCCCACACCGCCGGGGCGCCGGGCCGGGTGCTCTCGCCGCCGATATCAATCAGCGCCGCCCCCGCCTCCAGCATCGCCGCAGCGTGCGCCGCCGCCACGTCGGGCCGGTCAAGAAACTCGCCCCCATCCGAAAAGCTGTCGGGCGTCACGTTGAGGATGCCCAGCACTTGCGGCTGATCCAGCCGCACCGTCCGCGTCCCACATTGCAACGGCGCATGGGCTCGGTTCAGGCCGTCCCACTGCTCGCGCACCGCCTCGGGCAACCCGGGGAGCGCCGCTTCCAGTTCGCGCACCCCGTACAGCGCGCGCGAAACCACCTTGGACCCATCACGCCCGATCAGCGCGAAGCGGCTGGCATAAACCATCCCGCCCGCCAACCGCACGGCGGCGCCATCCTCGTTCTGCGGACTGTCGGCGAGCGCGATCGGGCGGAGGTAGAATGATGTCATGGCGGGAACTTCACAGACCGGGCGCCTTCAGGCGAAGACCGTCATCCTGAACTCGTTTCAGGATGACCTGGAATGCGCGGTCAAACTGCATCGAACCGAACTTTCAAGGCTCGGTTGCCAGCAGGTAAAGCTGCCGGATATCGTCCAGCGGTTTAAGCACGCCCTCATGCTCAAAATGCCAGAAGCTCCACCCGTTGCACGACGGCGCGCCCTGCAGTTTCGCGCCCAGGCTGTGGATCGATCCGCTGTCGGTTCCGCCGTTCAGCGAACCATCGATCCGCACCACCGCGACAAACCGCCGCTTCTTGTCGCACAGCACCGCGCCGGGCGTGATCCAGCCGGTTTCCACCAGCGTGCCGAACGCCACCTTGGGCGCCGAACGCGGGCTTTGCATCGTGGTGATCGCGCTTTCGTCCAGCGGCAGCGCCAGCTCGATCCGCTCCATCGCGGCCGCGCGGTAGCCGCCGTCACGCTCGCAGCCGATCCATTCGCGCCCCAGCCGCTTGGCCACCGCGCCGGTCGTGCCGGTGCCGAAGAACGGATCGAGCACCACGTCGCCCGTGTGCGTCGTCGCCAGCATCACCCGGTACAGCAGCGCCTCGGGCTTCTGCGTCGGGTGCACCTTGGTGCCGTCCTTTTTCAGCCGCTCCTGCCCCGAACAGATCGGCAGCACCCAGTCCGACCGCATCTGCAGTTCGTCGTTAAGCGTCTTCATCGTACGATAGTTGAAAGTGTACCGCGCTTTTTCGCCCATAGATGCCCAGATCAGCGTCTCGTGCGCGTTGGTAAAGCGGGTGCCCTTGAAGTTGGGCATCGGGTTTGATTTGCGCCAGACGATGTCGTTCAACACCCAATAGTCGAGGTCTTGCAGCGCGGAGCCGACCCGGAAGATATTGTGATAGCTGCCGATCACCCAGATCGTGCCGTCGTCCTTCAACACCCGGCGTGCAGCAGCCAGCCAGGCCCGGGTGAAGCGGTCATAGGTCGCAAAGCTGTCGAACTTGTCCCACTCGTCATC
>JANLUV010000211.1:0-5388 GCA_031363685.1 Alphaproteobacteria bacterium
CGATCACGATCGCGCCGGATGCCACGCTGGGTGAAGCGCGGCTGCTGATGCAGGCTAACCGGATCAGCGGGATTCCAGTGGTTGAACCGTCGGGCAAGCTGGTCGGCATCCTTACCAACCGCGACGTGCGCTTTGCCGACAATCCGGCCCAGCCGGTGCGCGAGCTGATGACGCATGAAAACCTGGCGACCGTCCGCCCCGGGGTTACACAGGAAGAAGCGCGGCGGCTGCTGCACCAGCGCCGGATCGAAAAGCTGCTGGTGGTGGACGATGCCTACCACTGCATCGGTCTCGTCACGGTGATGGACATCGAAAAGGCCGTCACCTATCCCAACGCCACCAAGGATCCGGCCGGACGCCTGCGCGTCGCGGCCGCCACCACGGTGGGCGATGCCGGCTTCGAACGGACCGAGGCGCTGCTCGCCGCCGAATGCGACGTGATTGTCATCGATACCGCGCACGGCCATAACCGCGATGTCGGCCGCGCGGTGGAACGGGTCAAGAAACTGTCCAATTCCGCGCAGGTGATCGCCGGCAATGTCGCCACCGGCGAGGCGACCCGCGCACTGATCGGTGCCGGCGCGGATGCGGTGAAGGTCGGGATCGGGCCGGGCTCGATCTGCACCACCCGGATCGTCGCGGGCGTTGGCGTGCCGCAGCTCACCGCGATCATGGATGCGGCCGAGGCGGCGCAGCAGGCGGGCGTGCCGGTGATCGCCGATGGCGGTCTGCGCACCTCGGGCGATGCCGCCAAGGCGCTGGCCGCCGGGGCTTCGGTGGTGATGATTGGCTCGATACTGGCCGGGACCGAGGAAGCGCCGGGCGAGACGTTCCTGTATCAGGGCCGATCGTACAAATCCTATCGCGGCATGGGCTCGGTCGGCGCGATGGCGCGCGGTTCGGCGGATCGTTATTTCCAACAGGACATCAAGGACCAGATGAAACTCGTTCCCGAGGGGATCGAGGGGCAGGTGCCGTTCAAAGGCCCGGCCAGGGACGTGGTTCACCAGCTGGTCGGCGGGATCAAGGCCGCGATGGGCTACACCGGATCGGCCACGATCAACGATTTGCGCACCAAAGCGCAGTTCGTCCGGATCACTAACGCCGGCCTGCGCGAAAGCCACGTTCATGATGTGACGATCACGCGCGAAGCGCCGAACTACCCGACCCGGGGCTGAGCGCCGGCATGACTCCTGCCGCACGGGTTCAGGCGGCGATCGAGATTCTCGACGAAGTCATCGCCGCCGCCCGCAATCGCGGCGCCCCGGCCGACCGCATCCTGTCCGAATGGTTCCGCCCGCGCCGCTTTGCCGGGAGCGGCGACCGGCGCGCGGTGCGCGAACTGGTCTACGCCGCGATCCGTCGCTGCGGCGAGATTCCTGCAAATGGCCGCGCCCCGCTGGTCCGGCTGGCGCGCGACGATACGGCGCTGTTTGCCCTGTTCGACGGTTCGAATCATGCTCCGGCGCCGATCGCGGACGATGAGCCGGGCGCCCGCGCCGGTGTTGCGCCGGACTGGTTGGTCACCGAACTGGCGGCATCCGGGGTCGATGATGCCGAACAGGCCGCATTGCTGGGCCGTGCCCCGCTGGACCTTAGAATCAACACGTTGAAAGCTGCTCTTGCGATTTTGCCTGAGTCCGGTGAACCCACCATCGCCCCGCATGGCCGGCGCTTTGCGCCCGGCACGGCGGTCGAGCAATGGGACGCCTATCAGGCCGGCGCCGTCGAAGTGCAGGATGCCGGATCGCAACTGGTGTGCGAGGCGGTCGGAGCGCGCCCGGGCGAAGCCGTGGTCGATCTGTGCGCCGGGGCCGGCGGCAAGACGCTGGCGCTGGCTGCGGCGATGGACAACTGCGGCCAACTGCTGGCCTGCGATGCCGATCGGACGCGGCTGTCCCGCCTGCTGCCCCGCGCCAGCCGGGCCGGAGTGACCATCGCCGAGACCCGCCTGCTCGACACCGGGCGCGAGCCGGCGGCATTGGCCGACTGGCACCGGCGGGCTGATGCGGTGCTGGTCGATGCGCCTTGTTCGGGGACCGGCACATGGCGCCGCAATCCCGAGGCGCGCTGGCGGCTGTCACCGCCGGAACTGGCGCGGCTGACCGCGCTCCAGAGCCGCTTGCTCGATGTCGGGGCGGAATTGGTGAAGCCCGGCGGCCGGCTGGTCCACGTCGTCTGTTCACTGCTCGATGCCGAAGGGGCGCACCAGATCGATGCGTTCCTGGCGCGGCATCCCGGCTGGCGTGCGGTGCCGCCGCCGCTGCCTGCCGGCACTGTGCGCGGTGCGGGCCTGCGGCTGACCCCGCTTCATGACGGAACCGATGGGTTTTTCGTCGCCAGACTGGAACGGCTGTGATAGCCATTCGTCCCGTGTTAATCCGCCGAGCCTCATGGCCAATTCTCATGAATGCGGCCTTCTGATGCAGTTCCGGGAGCTTTTGATGCGTTTCACTCCAGCCGGTCTTGCCCTTTCGCTGGCGCTGGCACTGGCCGCCAGTGTGGGCCATTCGGCGCCGCCGCAAGTCCTTGATCCCCGGGCAGCATCGCTGGTTGCCGAGGGGCGGGGGGCGCTGGCGGCCGGCAAGGTGGATCAGGCGATCGACCTGTTCGAATCCGCGCTGTCGGTCCAGCCCGGATCGGTCGCGGTCACGCTTGATCTGGCCGAGGCCACGCGGCGTCAGGGCCTGCAGGGCAAGGCGCTGCACTATTACCGCGAGGCGCTGGAGCGCGATCCGCAGAACGTGTCCGCGATTTCCGGCGAAGGCGCGGCACTGGTTGAAAAAGGCGCGCTGGAAAAGGCGAAGCGCAATCTGGTCCGGCTGCAAGGCCTGTGCGGCAATTCCTGCGCCGAAACCCGCGAACTGGCAGCCACCATCGCGCGCGGCCCGGCCGAACGCATCATCACCGCCGAAGCGGTCAAGCCAGCCCCGGTGGTGTCAACGAACTGACGGTATCGGGTGTCGCCGCCGACCTCAGATCAGGTGGCGGAATTCCTCGATCACGGCGCGATAGACCCGTTTTTTGAACGGCACGATCAGTTCGGGCAGTTCATCGGGGCGAACCCACTTCCACTCGCAGAATTCGGCCGGATCGTGGGCATCGAGCCGGATGTCCGCATCGCTGCCGGTGAACCGGGCCAGCATCCAGAACTGGCGCTGGCCGCGATACCGCCCGCCCCACAGCTTGCCCAGCAATTCGTCCGGCAGATCATACAGCAGTTCTTCGCGCGTCTGGGCGAGCAGGGCGGTGTGCTGTTCCAGCACGCCGGTTTCCTACCGCAACTCGCGCAGCGCGGCGGCGCGCAACTCTTCGCCATCGTCGATTCCGCCTTGCGGCATCTGCCAGGCATCGCCTTCGCGGTTATCGATCCGCTTGCCGACGAAGACCAGCCCGTCCCCGTTGACGAGCATGACTCCGACGCAGGGACGATAGGGCAGGGTGGCAAAGTCACTCATCATTCTGTCCCGATCTGGGGGTGTTCCGTGCGGTGCAGCGTTTATGCCGCATTGCGGAATCAGACAATATCCCCACTTAGGCGGCCAATCCATGCTTGACTAGCCGCGCGTGGGAGCGTTTGGCTGAACGCAATCGGTTTGGCGCCTGACAGATTTTCTGAATTGCGCCACCGACCGGGTAATGGCTTAGGGCGGACCGACGCGAACAATGCGCGGCCGCCTCCGACAGAGGATGACAATGGCGACTATTCTGGCCAATACCGATTCCACGGCGAATGCCGTGGGCGATCCCGTTCCTGAAGCAGTAGTGGTCCGTTTCGCCGGCGATTCCGGCGATGGCATGCAGCTGACCGGTGGGCAGTTCACGCTATCGACCGCGCTGGCGGGCAACGACCTGGCGACTTTCCCGGATTTCCCGGCAGAGATCCGCGCGCCGCAGGGCACGCTGTTCGGTGTCTCGGCGTTCCAGATCAACTTCGGGTCGACCGCGATCGAGACGGCGGGCGACGCGCCCGACGTGCTGGTCGCGATGAACCCGGCTGCGCTCAAAACCAACGTCCAGGCGCTGAAGCCCGGCGGGCTGATCATTGTCGACACCGGCGAGTTCACCAAGCGCAACCTCGACAAGGCGAAGTACGATGTCTCGCCGCTGGATGACGGTAGCCTGGCGAAGTGGGACCTGCTGGCCTTCGATATCAGCGCGCTGACGCTCGAATCGGTCAAGCCGTTCGGGCTGGGCAACAAGGAAGCCCTGCGCTGCAAGAACATGTGGACGCTCGGCCTGGCGCTGTGGATGTTCGACCGTGATCGCAGCCCGATCGTGCAGTGGCTGAAGGACAAGTTCCGCAAGAACCCGCTGCTGGCCGATGCCAACATCGCGGCCCTCAACGCCGGTCACGCCTATGGCGAAACAGCCGAACTGGCCGGTCCGCTCAAGCAGCTGCACCTCGATCCGGTGCCGACGCCGCCCGGGCTCTACCGCACCGTCACCGGCGCAGAGGCCGTCAGCCTCGGGCTGGTCGCGGGCGCGCAGCTGGCTGGCCTGCCGATGTTCTTCGGCGGCTATCCGATCACCCCGGCGTCGGCGATCCTGCATAATCTCGCCAAGCTGAAGGAATTCGGCGTCACCACCTTCCAGGCGGAAGACGAGATCGCGGCAATCTGTTCGGCGATCGGCGCGTCCTATGCCGGGCAACTGGGCGTCACCTCGTCGTCCGGCCCGGGCATCGCGCTCAAGGGTGAGGCGATGGGGCTGGCGATCATGATCGAACTGCCGCTGGTCATCGTCAACTCGCAGCGCGGCGGACCATCGACCGGCTTGCCGACCAAGACCGAGCAGTCCGACCTTTATCAGGCGGTCTATGGCCGTAACGGCGATGCGCCCCTGCCGGTGATCGCTGCCCGCTCGCCATCCGATGCGTTCGAATGCGCGATCGAGGCCTGCCGCCTCGCGGTGCAATACATGACCCCGGTGATCCTGCTGACCGATGGCTATATCGGCAACGCCGCCGAACCGTGGGCGGTGCCCGATCCCGCATCGTTCACGCCGTTCCCGGTGTCGTTCCTGGCCGAGAACAACAACCCTGACGGCAAGGTGCTGCCGTTCAAGCGCGATGCGAACGGGGTGCGGCCGTGGATCAAGGCCGGCACGCCGGGCCTGATGCACCGCATCGGCGGCATCGAAAAGGGCATCGACACCGGCGCGATCGATTATGCGCCGGAAGTGCATCAGGCGCAGACCGATGCGCGCAAGGCCAAGATCGATGGCATTGCCAAGGCCATCCCGGCGCAGGAAGTGATCCAGGGCACCTCCGGCGGCAAGCTGGTGGTGGTTGGCTGGGGTTCGACCTACGGCCCGATCACGCAGGCCGTTCGCCGTGTCCGGGCGCGGGGGCTGGACGTCAGTCACGTCCACGTCCGCCACATCTGG
>JANLUV010000224.1:0-2715 GCA_031363685.1 Alphaproteobacteria bacterium
CGCTGGGCGAGCCAGGGCGGAAGGGTGGGAGACGCGGTTGCCACTTTCGCGGCGCTGCGCGAGGCGAAGAACGGGTTTTGAGGTGACGGGGCCGGATTTGTGTAGGAGCCGAGGCAGTCTCTATTTAGGGATTGATGCACCTGTCACCGTAATTCCGCACCGTAACTCCGTAACTCCCACAACATATGGAGTATCGTACACATGAATAATACGATAGAACCTTTCTATCTCGCTGTTTCGCAATCTGTTCTGGACGACCTGCACGCACGCCTTGCGGCTGTGCGCTGGCCAGACCGCGAAACTGTCTCCGACTGGAGCCAGGGCGTTCCACTCGACCATATTCGTGCGCTAACCGACTACTGGAAGGATGAGTACGACTGGCGGCGTTGCGAAGCGATGCTCAACGGACACGGCCAATTTCGCACTCAGATCGACGGGCTCGGCATCCACTTCCTTCATATTCGATCGCCTGAGCCTAACGCCATGCCACTGGTAATGACCCACGGCTGGCCCGGCTCCATCATAGAGTTCAACAAGGTCATCGGGCCGCTCACTGATCCAGTCGCGTATGGCGGCGATGCCCGAGACGCGTTCCATCTCATCATTCCGTCGCTGCCTGGTTATGGATTATCCGACAAGCCGACCGAAACTGGCTGGGGGATGCATCGGATTGCCCGGGCATGGAGAGAACTCGTGGCCAGGCTCGGATACACGCGCTATTGCGCACAGGGAGGCGACTGGGGAGCTGCGGTGACCACGGCGCTTGGCGCCATGCAGCCCGAAGGCCTCGCAGCAATCCATCTCAACTTTCCGTTCGTGCTGCCCGATGAGCCGCACGAAAACTTGTCCGATGCCGAGAGGCAGATGGTAGCGGACATCGAGCGGTACAGTAAGTCGGACTCAGGATACGCGATCCAGCAACGGTCCCGGCCGCAGACGCTCGGGTATGCGCTCGCAGACTCTCCCGTTGGGCAGGCCGCGTGGATATACGAGAAATTATGGTCGTGGTCTGATTGCGCTGGCGATCCTCGTAATATCTTTTCTCTGGATGAGATGTTGGATAATATAATGCTTTATTGGCTTACCAACAGTGCCACGTCCTCCGCACGACTATATTGGGAGAGTAATAGCAGAGGGTTTCGGGCAATACAGCTTGAAATTCCGACAGGATGTAGTATATTTCCGAAAGAGATATATCGGGCTCCACGTAGCTGGGCGGATCGATGCATTCCAAATATTATTCACTGGAATGAGCTTGAACGAGGCGGACATTTTGCGGCCTTCGAGCAGCCAGTTCTGTTCGTCGATGAAATTCGTACTTGCTTCCGTAAAATACGTTGATTCGGCAGATGATCGTCACAACCCGCGGTTGCGTTGGGAGAAGTATCTTGAGCACTGCCGGGCGCTGAGCTTGCTCCTCCCTGACGTCTCCCGTGGAATTACGGCGACAGAATTGCGGTAAATTGCGGTGACAGTTTACTAAATCCCCCAACTCACCCCATCCGCGTACTCGCCCGATCCGGAACCACGATCTGCTCCGCGCGCAGCGTCAGGTGGATTGCGCCGATGAGCTGTTCGGCCGGCGTCACGCTGGTCGCGCCAGCTGTTCGGCCAGCGTCTTCTCGCCGTTAACGGCGAGCCAGAGCCACCTTCGCCGTGAACGCCGGACTGTGTCGGGCGTGTTCGCTTCGTCATCTGAACTTCTGTTCGGCAGTCATCCTGGCGGCCTGCAGGCAGAACCTCCACTTAACCGCCTGTGCAGATTTGCCCAGCCACCTCTGCGGTCCCGTGCTTGATCCGCACCAGCAGTGTCCCTTCGGATACTTGCGTCCCGGCCACCGCCTTCAATTCCGCGACGATGCCGTCGAACGGGGCCAACATGGCCTGCTCCATCTTCATCGCCTCGAGCACCAGCAACTTCTCGCCCTTGGCGACCGCTTGCCCCTCGCTCACCTCAACCGCAATGATCCGGCCCGGCATCGGGGCGAGCACGCTGCCGTCGAGCACGCCGCCGCCGTCGCCATGCCCCGCCGCCGGCCGGGCGAATGGCCATGCCATGCCAGCGACGAACAGGACCTGCTGGTCCCCGGCGGCGTAAATGGTCGCACCGTCCGGCGGCGATGCGGGCAACAGAGTATCATGGATATGCCCTGCAACTTCCACCGCGACGCGGCGGTCCGCGTCACCATTGGCGCGAAAGCCGGTGAGCCTGCCCCACGGCCCGGTTTCCGCATTGGTCGCAATCGCGGCAGCGGCGAGCGCGACGACTTCGGGACTCGGCTCGTCCGGCGGAATCAGCCGATCCGCGTGACGTGCGATGAACCCGGTGTCGATGGCGCCGCTGACAAAATCCACATCAGCCGCAGCCCGGGCGAGGAAGGCGGCATTGGTCCTGACCGGCCATACCTGCACTGCTGCAGCAGCCGCAGAAAGTTTACGGGCCGCCTCGGTGCGGGTCCGTCCGTGGACGATCAGCTTGGCGATCATCGGATCATAGTACGGCGTGACCTCGCCCCCTTCCTCGACCCCGGTATCGATCCGCACGCCAGCCGGAAACCGCAGCCGGTCGAGCGGCCCGGTGGAGGGGAGGAAGCCGGTGGCGGGGTTTTCGGCGTACAGCCGGGCCTCCATCGCCCAGCCGTCGATGGCCAGTTCGTCCTGGCGCCGGGGCAGCGGCTCGCCCGAGGCGATCCGCAGTTGCCATTCGACCAGATC
>JANLUV010000236.1:0-3447 GCA_031363685.1 Alphaproteobacteria bacterium
CGAAGTGCTGGCCGGCCCCGTCGAAACACCACGCCGCATGGGTAACCGCCACGTCATAGGCGGTTACGTCGGTGCAGGCGAAATAGAAGTCGATCAACCCGCTGACCGTATCGCCCAGCATCAGCACGTTATCCGGAAACAGATCGGCATGGATCACCGAGCGCGGCAGGTCGGCCGGCCACGCCGCCAGCACGGCGGGCAGTTCCCGCGTCACCAGCGGCGCCAGCGCGGGATCGATCGACCGCAGCCCGTCCGGGCCGCAATCGTTCAGCAACTTGCGCCAACCCTCCGGCCCGAGGTCGTTGGCCCGCGACAGCGGAAAATCCGCGCTTGCCAGGTGAATGCGCGCCAGCGCTTCGCCGACCGCGCGGGCCTGGCCCACGGTGGGTTCGCTGACCGAAACGCCGGGCAGAAATTCGATCAGCGCCACGGCCTTGCCGTCGAGCAGCCGCCACGCCTGCCCGGCGCGATCGTGGATCGTCGCGGGCACCGGGCAGCCGGCATGAGACAGGTGGTCCATCAGACCGAGGAAAAACGGCAGCTCGCGCACTTCGGTGCGTTGTTCGTACATCGTCAGGATGAAGCGCGCGCCGGTGCCGTCGGCGCCCTCGGTCTCCACCATCCAGTTGCTGTTGGACACGCCTTCGGCGATGCCCTTGGCCGAACGCAGCGCGCCCACGCCGAATTCCGCGATCAGCCGCGCGAGTTGTTCGGCGCCGAGTTGGGTATAGACTGCCATGTCTTCGAACGTCCCGCCTCAGTCGGTCAGCTGACGCGGCAGCTTGAACACCATCTGCTCCTCGGCGGTAACTACGGTTTCCTCGGTCACGGCGCGGAACGAGGCGATCCGCGCCACCACTTCGCGCACCAGCTCCTCGGGCGCAGAGGCCCCGGCGGTGACGCCCAGCGTGGTCACCCCGGTGAGCCATTCGGGCCTGATGTCGTCCGCGCGCTGGATCAGTTCGGAGCGCGCGCCGCAGCGCTGCGCCACTTCGACCAGCCGCAGCGAATTGGAACTGTTCGGTGCGCCGATCACCAGCACCAGCTCGCACTGGCCGGCAATCGCCTTGACCGCCGCCTGCCGGTTGGACGTGGCATAACAGATATCCTCGGCCTTGGGCCCGGTGATCTGCGGAAAGCGCGCGCGCAGCGCGGCGACGATCCCGGCGGTATCATCGACCGACAGCGTGGTCTGGGTCAGGAAGGCGAGGGCGGTGCCGGCCGGGAAATCCAAAGTGGCGACATCGGCCTCGGTTTCCACCAGCGTGATCGCCCCGGCGGGCACCTGACCGACGGTGCCGATCACCTCGGGGTGGCCCCGGTGACCGACGAACACGATGTGCCGCCCGGCCTCGATCTGGCGTTCGGCCTGGCGGTGGACTTTGCTGACCAGCGGGCAGGTGGCATCAAGCCAGTCCAGCCCGCGCGCCGTTGCGGCGGCCGGGACGGACTTGGGCACGCCGTGCGCGCTGAAGATCACCCGGGCGCCATCGGGCACTTCGTCCAGTTCCTCGACGAACACCGCGCCCTTGGCTTTCAGGCCATCGACCACGTACTTGTTGTGCACGATTTCGTGCCGCACGAACACCGGCGCACCATAGAGTACCAGCGCCCGTTCGACGATCTCGATCGCGCGGTCCACCCCGGCGCAGAAGCCGCGCGGAGCGGCGATCAGCAGGCGCAGCGGCGCGGCTGTGGCATCGGTGCTGGAATCGACGGGCGGAAATGGCGCGTTCATGTTGTGGCCCCTAGCGCGTCCGGACCTCTCCCGCTAGGGCAGCAAAACGCCCGCCGCGCGAAGGGCGACATAACAGTCCAAGGATCCGTGGATGACCACTCGCTATCGCCTGATTACCGCCGCTGGCCTTGCGCTGCTTGCCGTCTCGCTCGGCGGTTGCAAGACCAAGGGCGACATCGTGGTCGATGAAGGCGTCGGCATCGCAGCGGTTCGCGGCGCCTGCCCCACGGTCGGCATCCCCGACTACACCGGCGACATCACGCTGTTCAGCACCCCCGGCGCGACCGATCTGGCATCGCTCGACGTAACCGCAGCGATGACCAACGTGCGCAGCACCTGCAACGATTCGGGCGAAAAGGTCTACACCACGGTCGGCTTCGACGTGCTGGCCCGGCGCACCGATGCACGCGGCGCGCGCAGCGTTCAGTTGCCGTATTTCGTTACCGTCCTGCGCGGCGGCAAGGCGGTGGTCTCCAAGCGGGTCGGCACGGTCACGATCGCCTTTGCCGATGGCCAGGAACGCGCCCAGGCCCACGCCCAGGGCGGGGCCTATATCGACAAGTCCGAGGCAACCCTGCCGCCCGAAATCCACGCCCGCATTACCCGCAAGCGCAAGGCGGGCGATACCGACGCCGCGATCGATCCGCTGGCCCAGCCCGACGTGAGGGCGGCCGTCGCCCGCGCGACGTTCGACGTGCTGGTCGGCTTCCAGCTTGATGACAAGCAGCTGGCCTATAACGCCACGCGGTGATGCCAGCCTGTCCTTGACTTTGCCGTTCCCCGCAACGGGGAGGATTTGCTTTGGCCCCGAAACCGGCTAACCGCCCGGGCATCATGTCTGCGCCCACCACAGTTCACGCCGCCTTTGTCGGGCATATCGCCGCCGCGCTGAATGCGCTGGAAGCTGCGGGCACGCTGCCTGCCGGGCTCAACCGCTCTGCCGTCGCGGTCGAGCCGCCGCGCGATCCGTCGCACGGCGATCTGGCCACCAACGCCGCGATGGTGCTGGCCAAGCCCGCCGGCATGAACCCGCGTGCGCTGGCCGAACTGCTGGTCGGCGAACTCGGCAAGCTGCCCGAGGTGACCGGCGCGGAAATCGCCGGGCCCGGGTTCATCAACCTGCGCGTTGCGCCCGACGTCTGGCTCGCCGAACTACGCGCCATTGCCAACCTCGGCGCGGACTATGGCCGCTCCGCCATCGGCGGCGGCACCACGGTGAACGTCGAGTATGTCTCGGCCAACCCGACCGGCCCGATGCACATGGGCCATTGCCGCGGCGCGGTGGTGGGCGATGCGCTGGCCAGCCTGCTCGAATATGCCGGGCACACGGTGATCCGCGAGTATTACGTCAACGATGCCGGGGCGCAGGTGCAGGTCCTCGCCCGCTCGGTCCACATCCGCTATCGCGAGGCGCTTGGTCAAGCAGTGGGCGAGATCCCGGAAGGACTCTATCCGGGCGACTACCTCGTGCCCGTAGGTCAGGCGCTCGCCGCCGAGTTCGGGGACACGTACGCCGCAGCCCCCGAGGCCGAATGGCTCGACCTGTTCCGCACGCGCGCGGTGGCGGCGATGATGGTGATGATCCGCGCCGATCTGGCGCTGCTCGGCATCCATCATGACCTGTTCTCGTCCGAGGCGGAACTGCAGGCCGCTGGCAAGCCTGCCGAGGCCGAGGCGTGGCTGCGCGCGCACGATCTGGTCTACGACGG
>JANLUV010000239.1:0-2418 GCA_031363685.1 Alphaproteobacteria bacterium
GAATCACCGAAACGCCGCAGTCGATCGCATCGAGATAGGCCTTGGCCGAAAAGCCGAGCAGGTTGTTCGAATGGAACTCGATCGGCTTGCCGCCCACCACCTTGACCAGCGCCGGGACCAGCTGTTCGATCCGCTCCTTGTGGAGCACGCCGGCAGTGTCATACAGCAGGATGCTGTCGACATGCGGGCTGTCAGCCAGTTGCTTCGCCCGCGCGACGAAATATTCGTCGGTGTGGACCGGCGACAGCGCGAACATGATCGCGCCCGCCACCCAGGCCCCGTTCGATTCCTTCGCCACCTTGGCCAGGCGCGTCATGTTCTCGATCCCGAACAGCACGTCGTAGATCCAGAACGAGCGCACGCCGTGAGCGCACAGGCGCTGAACCCACAAGTCCATCAGCGCGTTGGGGGTAATGCCGAACGTGACGTTGGCGTTGGCGCGAAGCCCCGCGCGCACCGGGGTGTTGGGCATCGAGGCGACCAGCAGGTCAAGCCCTTCCCAATAGTTTTCCTGGCAATACCGGGTCAGCACGTCGAGCATGCCGCCGCCGGTCAGGTCGATGGTCGTGAACCCGGTCTTGTCGAGCAGCGGCGAGACCGGCAGCGCCATTCCGGCGCGCATCCGCAGGCCCCACAGGCTCTGCTGGCCATCACGCATGGTTTCGTCGAGAAATTCGATGTGGGCCATCCCCACGCACTCCCTGCAAGCGCGGACCCGATCGGGCTCCGCGCAAAAAGATCAATCAGCTGCGATATAGAACAGGATCGTGTCGCCTTCGACGAGCTGCGCGTCGATCGCGCAGACCTGCTTGATGGTCCCGCTGACCCCGGCCTTGACCGAGGTGAACAGCTTCATCACCTCGAGCAGGCAGACTTCGGTGTCGGCGCCGACATGCTGGCCGACTTCGACGAACGGGGCCGAGCCAGGCTTGGGCGAGCGGTAGAACGTGCCGAGGTTGGGCGCGCGGATCGCAGTCCAGCCGGGTTCGGCCGGGCGGTCCGCTACGGCGGCAGGCGCCGCCGCAGCCGCTGCGGCAACAGGTGCATACGCCGCGACCGGAGCAGCGGCGAGCGCCGCCGGAGCCGCAGCCTCGCCGCCCAGCCCGGGGGTGGTCACGTCTTCCGACAAAAGCAGCGCCCCGCCCGGAAATTCGACCCGCATTTCCTTCCAGCCGCCAGCCTTGAACATCACGGCGAGCGTCTGGAGATCGCGCAGGATGGCTTCGTTGCTCATGCCGCCGCCCTGCCCGCTGCGTCTTCGGCGGCGAGGATCGCCAGCGATTCCACCAGCAATCGTTCGTTATGCCACGCGGTGCTGCCGAACGCGTGTTCGATCACCTTGGCGCGGCGCAGGAACCGGTGGAGCCCAATCTCCCAGGTAAAGCCCATGCCGCCGTGGATCTGGATCGCCTCGTTGCAGATCTTGCGCGCGACATCCCCGGCGTAGGCCTTGGCCATCGAGGTGGCGCGCGCCCGTTCGGGCGCGTTTTCCGATACCGTCCAGATGGCGTAATAGGTGGCCGAACGCGCGCTATCGAGCGCCACGGCCATGTCGGCGCAGCGGTGCTTGAGCGTCTGGAACGAGCCGATCGCCTGCCCGAACTGAACCCGCGTCTTGGCATATTCGATCGCCGTGTCGAGCATTCGGCTAGCGATGCCGGTGAGCAGCGCCGCGTGGAACGCCGCCGCGCTGTCAACCAGCCGGGCCACGGCCTGGCCGGCTCCGCCCGCGCTCAGTAGCGCGTCGTCGCCCAGTGCAACGCCGGAAAATTCGACCGCGCAAAGCCCGGCAGTCGGATCGATGTCCTCGTGCGGGCGGACCGTCACCCCGGCCGCTTCGCGCGGAACAAGGTAAAAGCCCGGCGTGCCGCCGCCTTGCGCCAGAACCAGCAGCAGGTCGGCGGTGGCGGCATCGGCCACGGCGATCTTGGCCCCGTTCAGCGTCCCGCCGCTGACCGCAGTGGTCACATCGGCCGGATCATAGCCCTGGTCGCTTTCCAGCATGGCGATCGCGATGCGCAGTTCGCCCCCGGCGATGCGCGGCAACAGGTCGGCCTGCTGCACGGGCGTGCCGTGCCGGGCGATCAGGTCCGTCGCCAGCAGGGTCGAAATGACCCCGGCCGGTGCCAGTGCCCCGCCCATCGCTTCGAGCGCAAGCGCGAGGTCGAGCGGGCCGAGCCCGGCGCCGCCGTGGTCCTCGGGGACCAGCAGCATGAACAGGCCGAGTTCGGCCAGCGCCTGCCACACCGCCGGATCGGCGGGCGCCAGGTCGGGCGAAACCAGCGCGGGATGATCGGCCAGCAGGCGGGCGATGGTATCGCCCAGGCTGACCTGTTCTTCATCGAATGCAAAATTCATGGCGGAGTCCCTTACCGGGGAAGGCCGAGCACGCGCTCGCCGATGATGTTGCGCTGGATC
>JANLUV010000255.1:0-1630 GCA_031363685.1 Alphaproteobacteria bacterium
GAGGCCACCCCGAGTGTCCTTGGCTCTGCGGCAGGCGGCGCCACTGGGCGCTCAATAGCGGGCATTGATCCGAGCGACGCCGCGCTAAGGATTCAGTGCCAACGCACGAGCGACGACCTTCTACAAATTCGGCGCCAGCGCCCGCTCCACATCTTCCTTCGCCACGCCACGGCGCCGCACCATGTCTTCCACCTGATCCGCGCCGATCTTGCCGACGTTGAAATACGTCGAATCCGGGTGCGAGAAGTAGAAACCGCTGACCGAGGCCGCCGGCATCATCGCCAGGCTTTCGGTCAGGCTCATCTCGATTTCACCGCAGTCGAGCACTTCGAACATCGCGCCTTTCACCGTGTGGTCCGGGCACGCCGGATAACCCGGCGCCGGGCGGATGCCCTTGTATTTCTCGGCGATCAGGTCGTGATTTTCGAGCGTCTCGCCGGCCGCATAGCCCCATAGTTCGCGTCGCACCCGCGCGTGCAGGCATTCGGCGAAGGCTTCGGCCAGCCGGTCGGCCAGGGCCTTCAGCATGATCGAATGGTAGTCGTCGTGCGCGGCCTCGAATTGCTTCAAGCGGCTTTCGATGTTGAGCCCGGCGGTCACCGCGAACATGCCGATGTAATCGGGCACCCCTGAGGATTTGGGTGCGATGAAGTCGGCCAGCGCGCGATTGGGCGTGTTCGAGGGCTTGCGCGTCTGCTGGCGCAGGCCGTGCCAGGTGAGCAGCACTTTCTCGCGCGCCTCGTCGGCGTAGATCTCGATATCGTCGTCGCCCGCCGCGTTGGCCGGCAGCAGCATGACTACACCGTGCGCGGTGAGCCAGCGGCCATCGATCAGTTTTTAAAGCAAGGCCTGGCCATCGCTCTGCACGTGGCGCGCGGCTTCACCCACCACCTCGTCCTGCAGGATCTGCGGGAAGGAGCCGGCCAGATCCCATACCTGGAACAACGGGCCCCAGTCTATGTAGCTTGCTAGTTCAGCCAGGTCGAAATTCTTCAGCACCTTGCGGCCGACGAACTTTGGCCGCGGCGGGGTGTAGACGCTCCAGTCGACATGCGACTTGTTGGCGCGCGCCTGGGCCAGGGTGATCAGGTCCGGACCCTTCTTGCTGGCGTGCTGGGCACGCACACGCTCGTATTCAGCGGCCAGTTCGGCCACATATCCTTCGCGCTGGGTATCGCTCATCAGGCTGGAGGCCACGCCGACGGCGCGCGAGGCATCCGGCACGTAGATCGTGGGGTAGCCGTAGTGCGGTGCGATTTTCACCGCGGTGTGCACGCGCGAGGTGGTGGCGCCACCGATCAGAAGCGGGACGGTGAAGCCCTGGCGCTGCATTTCCTTTGCCAGATGCGTCATTTCTTCGAGTGAGGGCGTGATCAGGCCGGAAAGTCCGATCATGTCGGCGCCGACCTCTTTAGCCTTGTCGAGGATCTTCTGCGCCGGCACCATCACGCCGAGGTCGATGACCTCGTAGTTGTTGCACTGCAGGACCACACCGACGATGTTCTTGCCGATGTCGTGCACGTCGCCCTTGACCGTCGCCATCACGATCGTGCCGTTGGTCTCCTTGGCGGTGGCCAGCGACGGGTTGTCGAGCTTCTCCTGCTCGATGAAGGGGATCAGGTAGGCCACG
>JANLUV010000294.1:0-3693 GCA_031363685.1 Alphaproteobacteria bacterium
TCGAGCCCGGTGCCCGACGGCATCGCGGCCGTGATCGCGCAGATCGTTTCATCGCGCGCGGCTTCGGCGATCAGGGCCTGGGCGAAGACGTTGGTATAGCTGGGCGGCCCGCCCGCGCTTTTCACCTGTTCGCCGGTGACAACGTTGAATTTCTGAACCCCGTGATACTTGTCCGCCGCCGCCTCGGCCGGGGCATAGCCCTTGCCCTTTTGCGTCACGACATGGATCAGGCACGGGCCTTCCGCGGCATCGCGGACGTTTTCCAGCACCGGGATCAGATGATCGAGGTTATGCCCGTCGACCGGGCCGACATAGTAGAACCCCAGTTCCTCGAACAGGGTGCCGCCCATCGCCATCCCGCGCGCAAATTCGTCGGTCTTCTTGGCGGCGCGGTGAAGCGGTTCGGGCAGCCGGCGTGACAGGCGGCGGGCCAGGTCGCGCAAGTTCAGGAACGGGCGCGAGGAGACCAGGCGCGCCAGATAGGCCGACAGCCCGCCGACCGGGGGTGCGATCGACATATCGTTATCGTTGAGGATCACGATCAGGCGGTTGCCCGCCGCCTTGGCGTTGTTCATCGCCTCGTAGGCCATCCCCGCGCTCATCGCGCCGTCGCCAATCACGGCGATGCCCTTGCCCGACCGGCCGGCCAGCTTGTTGGCTACCGCAAAGCCCAGCGCGGCCGAAATCGAGGTGGAGCTATGCGCCGCACCAAACGGATCGTATTCGCTTTCGCTGCGCTTGGTGAAGCCCGACAGGCCGCCGCCCTGCCGCAGGGTGCGGATGCGGTCGCGCCGACCGGTCAGGATCTTGTGCGGATAGGCCTGATGGCCAACATCCCAGATCAGCCGGTCATCGGGCGTATTGAACACATAGTGGATCGCGGTGGTCAGCTCGACCACGCCGAGGCCCGAACCAAGGTGGCCGCCGGTCTGCCCGACGGCGGCGATCATCTCGCTGCGCAGCTCGTCGGCAAGCTGGCGCAACTGGCCCGGAGCAAGGCGGCGCAGGTCGGCGGGTACATCGACGGTGTCGAGAAGTGGCGTTGCCGGATCAACGGTCATCAAAGCGCCTTACACGCTCCGTACACTCAAGTCGATTGCGACGAACGGGCAATTTCGTCCCCTGCAAACGTCATGCAACCCTCAGGCATCGTGCGAGCATTCGCCGCAATGCCCGCGAAGTTCGACCACCGGGCGGACATCGGCAAAGCCCGCCCGCCGCGCGGCGCTAACCAGCGCGCCGGTCAGCGAATCGTCGTCGATGTGCACGGCTTTGCCGCACGAATCGCAGATCAGGAAAATGCAGTCGTGCCGGCACCCGGGGTGGCTGTTGGCGATGTAGGCGTTCGCGCTTTCGACGCGGCGAGCAAGGTTGGTGCGCACAAACAGGTCAAGGATGCGATAGACGCTGTTTGCCGCAACCCGCTTGCCCCGCGCGGTGGAGACATATTCGGCAACGTCATAGGCCGACACTGGCCGATCCTGCGCGGCGAGCGCGGCGAAGACATCGGCGCGCATGTCGGTCCACTGTTCACCAGCCGTGATCAGCGCATCGCGCGCAGCATCAACCAGCCCCGCGCCGAAGTGTTCGTGATGGTGATGGTGCCCCGACATCGCGCGGATATAGGCGCTAAATCGGGCAATGTCAGCCGCGCGTGAAGGCGGCCTGGTAGAGATCGGGGAACAGCCGCCGCAGCGCCGCGACCTTGGGCGCGTCCCAGTAGCGGATATAGCCATGATCGGGGTTCCGGGCGGCAAAGTCCTGATGATCGGCGGCGGCCGGGAAAAAGCCCTTGTAAGGCTCGATCCGGGTGACGATCGGTCCGCGCCACAGGCGGGAAGCGGACAATTCGCCCAGATAGGCGCGTGCGGCCTTGTCCTGTTCGGGGTTGAGGGGAACCAATGCGGAGCGGTACTGTGTGCCGGTATCGGGGCCTTGCCGGTTGAGTTGCGTGGGATCGGCGCCGACCGAGAAGAACACCTGCAGCAACTGGTCATAGCGGACGACACGCGGATCGTAGGTGACGCGGACCGCTTCGGCATGGCCGGTATCACCGCGCCCGATCCGCTCATAGCGCGCGGTGCCGCGAGAACCGCCCTGAAAGCCGGAAACGGCACTCGTCACCCCGCGCACGTGGCTGAAGACTGCCTCGATCCCCCAATAGCACCCGCCGGAGAAGATCGCAGTCTGAAGCCGGGGCGGCTCGGCCGCGCGTACTGCGGCGGCGGGGGCCAGCCGGGCGGATTCGGTTTCCGCATTACCCGGCGCGGCGCCCGCCGGTTGCTGGCACGCCGCCAGCAGCGACAACGGTATGGCGAGCAAGCGTTTCATCGTCATGGCGGGTCAGTCCGAATTGGCGGGGGCCGCCACCGCATGTCCAACCACACCGCTGGACAGTCCGTCGTCGCCCGAACCCATCGTCAGGAACAGCGCGAACGCGCCAACGACGAAGCCGACGGCGAACGAACGGTACAGATCGGCGGTGAACAGGCGCATGGACGACTCGGATTTGCAGCTGGGAGAGGCGAGGTGGGGGCGCTCTGCGCCGATCGCACCTTCCTGCAACTGAACGCCGCGCCGCAACGCGACCAACCGCGCCCGATCTGCGCCGAAACGTTGCCAGCGGCATAACAGAGCCAGATAGCCTGCGCGGCCCGTCAGTCGATTGACTGAAACATCGCGTAAATGCGCCCGTCGCTGCGGCAATCGACAATGACCACTTCATGCCACGCATTCCAGTTGGCGATCCCGCTGTATTCACGTCGGGTGCAGCTATGGCGCTTCACCCAAGGTGAGGCCGCGTTGAACCACGATGGCGCATTGCCACCATAAATGTCAGAATCCAGCCCGTCATTTTCGGCGGCGGCGATGCTCCCGCGCAACCGCTTGATCAGTTCGTTCCGTGCTGGCGGGGTTCCGTCGAACGCAATGTAGATCGTCCGCGAATCAACCCCTGCGTCGGTTCGCCCACGCAAATGCTGGATTTCCGGACCTGGCGCCCAGCCAAACCCTTCCTCGAAGTCCCAGGCGGCGGGCCGCCACGCCTGGATCGCAGGAACGACGAACAACAGGGCGAGCAATCCGCCGAACGGCAAGGATGCGCACCCGGCGATCACCAGCGGCAGGCGAAAACCACCCGTCTTTTGTTTCCGGCGCCTGAAGATGTGCGCGGCCACAATTCCGCCCGCCACCAGCAACCCTGCCACCATCAGAGCAATGGCAGGGAATGCTAGGAGCAGGATCAGCATCGCTCAATGCCGGAAGTGGCGCATGCCGGTGAAGACCATTGCCAGACCGGTTTCGTCCGCCGCCTTGATCACCTCGTCGTCGCGGATCGAGCCGCCGGGCTGGATCACCGCGGTGGCGCCCGCTTCGGCGGCGGCGAGGAGGCCGTCGGAGAAGGGGAAGAACGCATCCGACGCCACCGCCGAACCAGCCGTGCGGCTGTGCGCCCAGCCGTACTTTTCGGCAGCTTCGGCAGCCTTCATCGCGGCGATGCGCGAACTGTCGCGGCGGTTCATCTGGCCCGCGCCGATCCCGGCGGTGATCCCGTCTTTGGCATAGACGATCGCGTTGGACTTCACGTGCTTGGCCACGGTCCACGCGAACAAACAATCGGCCAGTTCTTGCCCGGTCGGCGCACGCTGCGTCACGACCTTGAGCATCTCGCGGGTGACGTGGCCGTTGTCACGC
>JANLUV010000301.1:0-3645 GCA_031363685.1 Alphaproteobacteria bacterium
GGGTGGCGTTCGGCACCCTGAACGCTACCGTGGACGGCAAGGGGGAGGGCGGCGAGGTCACTCTGGCCTTTGATGTATCGGGTCCCGACCTGATGGCAGCCATCGCCGCAAACGGCATGATGCCGCTGCCCCCCTATATCGCGGCCAAGCGGGGGGAGGACGCCCGTGATCGCGAAGACTACCAGACCATCTATGCCGCACAGGACGGCTCTGTGGCCGCCCCGACGGCCGGGCTACATTTTACGCCGGAGCTGATGACGCGGCTTGGCGACATGGGGGTGGCGGTGGAGCGCGTGACGCTGCACGTGGGCGCGGGCACGTTCCTGCCGGTCAAGGTCGTCGATACTGCGGATCATCGGATGCATGCGGAATGGGGCCGGATCGATCAGGCCACCGCTGATCGCCTCAACGCCGTCCGCGCCGCCGGGAACCGGGTGATTGCGGTTGGGACCACGTCCCTACGCCTGCTCGAGAGCGCCACCGGCGACGACCGCATTATCCGGCCATTTGCCGGCGACACCGCGATCTTCATCACGCCCGGTTATGCCTTCCGCGCGATTGATGGGCTGATGACCAATTTCCACCTGCCGCGTTCAACCCTGTTCATGCTGGTCAGCGCGCTGATGGGGCGGGAACGGATGCAGGCCGCCTATGCTTATGCCATTGCCACGGAATACCGCTTCTATAGCTACGGCGACGCCAGCCTGCTCCTGCCCTGATGGGCCTGAACAAGCTGGCGCAGCCGCCGTATAGTGCGCTCAGCGCGCGCGATGTTCCTGTTCGAGCCGAGTGATCGCCTTCAGCGTCCAGATCGAAATCAGCAGCATGAACATGAAGAACACCGAAAACTCGATCCAGTAGTTCAGCAACCCGCTGCGCGAGAATGGGCCATCCTTGAAGAACGGGTTGAGCACTTCGAGGATGAACATCAGGCCGACCCAGATGCTGAACCACGACAGCCATTTGGGAAACAGCGGCACCGCGCGCTTGTCCTGCAGGAAGCACACGCCGATCGCGATCATCTGCAACGTGGTCAGCGAATAGGCGAGGTCGAACAGAATCCAGCCAAAGTCGAAGATGATCTGCAAGGTTTCCGCAGGCAGCGTGTCAGCGCGGAATGTGGCCGTTATCCAGATCGAGCAGGGGATCACGAAAATCAGCGTGGTGAACCCGGCGCCCCACAACTGGCAGACCGAGAGGATGTTGCTCCCACGCTCCAGCGTTTCCATCACTTTGGTGATGGCCAAGCCCCAGGTGAAATAAAACACCGCGAAGGTGATCGTCACGATCATCCCGGTGCGGATTTCCAGCGCGTGGGGACGGAACTGGGCGGCGAATTCATCTGCCGTCAGATTGGCCGAGAACGGCGGGACATTTTGCCCAAGGACGCCCCAGAAGATCAGGGTGATGCCCAGCAGGACTGGCCCCGTCCATGCGCAAATTCGCCAGTACTGGAACGGATTGTCTTCGCCCATCGCATCATCCCTTTTTCATTTTTTGAAAAATCGTCAGACAATGATGCGCGAAGTTTACCATCTGCACAAGAGTGCGTAATCTCAAAACGCAATCAGCGCGCGAACCATGCCCAGATCAGCTTGGCGGTCAGTGAGAGACTTACCACCACCAGCAGTGGCCGGATCAGCCGTGCGCCAAAGCGGGTGGCGGTGTGCGAGCCGATCCAGGCGCCGGTAATCGCACCCGCCGCCACGCACAGGCCGAGCAGCCACAGCACCTGCCCGCCCAGGCCGAACACGATCACGCTGGCGACGTTGCTGGTCACGTTCATCAGCTTGGTCAGGCCGGTTGCTTTGGTCAGCCCCATTCCGCGCAGACCGACCAGTGTGGTCGCATAGAACTGCCCGGCGCCGGGGCCGAAGAACCCGTCGTAAAACCCCACGCCCGCCGCCACTGGCAGGTAACCCCGTTCGGATAAATGACCGTGGCTGTCGCTGTCATCCATCCGGGGGGAGAACACGGTATATAGCGCCACCGCCATCAGCAGGACCGGCACCACCAGGCTCAGGATGTGCGCGTCGAACCGCTGGATCACCAGCGATCCCGCCATCGCCCCGGCGAACGTCACCCCGGCGAGCACTTTGTTCGGGCCGATCCGGAACAGCCCGGCGCGCCGATAGCGCCAGGTTGCCATGCCGGTTCCGCACATCGATTGCAGCTTGTTGGTCCCCAGCACCACGTGCGGCGGTAGTCCCGCATAAAGCAGCGCCGGCACCATGATCAGTCCGCCGCCGCCCGCTACCGCATCGATGAATCCAGCAACCACGCCGACAGCGCTGAGCGCGGGATAAAGCCACGGTTCGATCATTTGCGCGTCATGGCGTTTCGCCGTAAGGGCCGCAACCATTCATGACGCGCTTTTCCTTCACTATCCACGCCACCAGCGGCAAGGCCCGCACCGGTACGATCCAGATGCGCCGGGGCGAGATCCGCACGCCGGCGTTCATGCCGGTCGGCACCGCCGCCACGGTCAAGGCGATGAAGCCCGAAACCGTCCGCGCCACCGGGGCCGATATCATCCTGGGTAACACCTATCACCTGATGCTCCGCCCCGGGGCGGAACGGATGGCCCGGCTCGGCGGACTGCACAAGTTCATGAACTGGCCGCGCCCGATCCTGACCGACAGCGGCGGGTATCAGGTCATGTCGCTATCGGACTTGCGCAAGATCACCGAGGACGGCGTCACCTTCGCCAGCCACCTTGATGGTTCGCGCCACATGCTGTCACCCGAACGCTCGATCGAAATCCAGCGGCTGCTCGGCTCGGATATCGTGATGGCGTTCGACGAATGCCCCCGCGCCGATCGCCCGCGTGACGAGATCGCCCGCTCGATGGAAATGTCGATGCGCTGGGCGCAGCGCAGCCGCGATGCCTTCGATGCCGGCGGCGACCATGCCGAAGGTGCTGCGCTGTTCGGCATCCAGCAGGGTGCGCTCGACGAAGACCTGCGCCGCCACAGCGCACAGGTGCTGAGCGAGATCGGTTTCGACGGCTATGCGATTGGCGGCCTTGCCGTGGGCGAGGGGCAGGAGGCGATGTTCGCCACGCTCGATTTCACGCCGGACCAGCTTCCGGCGGACCGCCCGCGCTACCTGATGGGCGTCGGCAAGCCGGATGACCTGGTCGGCGCGGTCGAGCGCGGGGTCGATATGTTCGATTGCGTGCTGCCCAGCCGTTCAGGGCGCAATGGGCAGGGGTTCACGTGGCGCGGCCCGGTGAACCTGAGGAACGCGCGCCACGCCGAAGACACCGGCCCGCTGGACGAACGCTGCACCTGTTACACCTGCGCCAATTACAGCCGCGCCTACCTGCATCACCTGCACAAGGGCGGAGAAATCCTCGGCGCGATGCTGCTGACCGAACACAACCTGGCGTTCTACCAGCAGCTGATGCAGGCGATGCGCGAAACGATCGCGGCGGGGACATTCGGTGAATTCGCCAGCGTGTTCAGGCGGGATTATCTCGGCCGTTGACCGATCTGCTCAACAACTGCTCGGTCTGGGCGATGTTTGGAAACAGGCCAGTCTTGTCCCGATTGCGGACTGTCGCTCTCTCCCCTGAAGGGGAGAGATACGAAGGCTTGGAGTACTGCGCCTAGCCGAAGTTGAGAGGGGCGTGCGCACCAGACC
>JANLUV010000318.1:0-2961 GCA_031363685.1 Alphaproteobacteria bacterium
GTGTCGCCGAGGTGCGCATACGCCTGACCGATCGCGCGCTTCACCGAGAGGCCCTGCATGCTCAGCCTCGAAACGATCCACATGGCGGCCCCGGCGAAGAGCAAGAGGTAGCTGAGATATGAGAGCAGCTCGATCTCGCTCGCGATCGCGGCAACGAAGAGCCCCGTCCACAGGACCGCGAAGTGCCAGAGCTTCACGGGCCTAGGCCCGCGCTTTGGCCGCGCTCGTGACGTGCTCGACCGGGACGCTTGCGAGCACCTCGGCAATGACGGTCGTCGCAGCGAGATCCTTGAGGCGCGCCTGCGGCTGAAGGATGAGCCGGTGGCCCAAGGTCGGCGCAGCGAGCGCCTTCACGTCATCGGGCAGGACATAGTCGCGGCCCGCGATCGCCGCGCGGGCCCGGGCCGCGCCGGCCAGCAGCACGGCAGCGCGGGGGCTGGCGCCGGCGGCCAGATCGGCGCTGTCACGCGTGGCGCGGATCAGGCGCACGACGTAATCGACCACGCTGCCGGCAATCGCGATGCCCTTTACCGCCTGCGCCGCCGCCGCCAGCGTGGCGGTATCGGCCACGGCGCCGATGCCAAGGTCGGCCGGGCGCGGCGGGCCGACCCGTTCGCCGTATTGCGTGACGATCCGGGTTTCCTCGGCGATGCTGGGGTAGGGCACCAGCAGCTTGAACAGGAAGCGATCAAGCTGGGCCTCGGGCAGCGGGTAGACGCCCTGGCTCTCGATCGGGTTTTGCGTGGCGACCACCATGAACCCCGGCGGCAACTGGTGCGCCGTGCCGTCGAGCGTGACGCGGCGTTCCTGCATCGCTTCGAGCAGCGCGGCCTGCGTTTTGGGCGGGGTGCGGTTGAACTCGTCGGCCAGCAGCAACTGGCAGAAGATCGGCCCGCGCGAGAGGGTGAACTGGCTGGTCTGGAAGTTGAACAGGTTGGAGCCGAGGATATCGCCCGGCATCAGATCGGGGGTGAACTGGATGCGCCCGAAATCCAGCCCGATGCTGGCGGCGAAGCACTGCGCCAGGAAGGTCTTGGCGGTGCCGGGCGGGCCTTCGAGCAGGACGTGGCCCTGCGCCAGTAGCGCAACCAGCAGCGCATCGACCGTTTCGGTCTGGCCGATCACCGCTTTGCCCACCTCGGCCCGGATCGTTTGGGCGAGGGCGGCAACCTCGGCCAAAGTCATCGCTTCACCTGTCATGGTGTCACTCATCGCGTCAGCATCCTTTCGAGCGCGTGGAGAGCCTGCGCACCGCGCAGGAGATCGGCCGGGCGGCGTGCGGCGCGCAGTTGTCCGGCAATATGGGAAAAGGGCGTGGCATCGGGCGCGCGGGCGGCGAGCGCGCGGTCGATCGCGGCTTCGGCAGCGGCGCTATCGGCCAGGCGCGGCAAGGCCAGCGTGCGCGCCAGCCGTTCGCGCACCAGCGCCGCATAAGGCGCGGCGAGCAGGTGCAGCCGCCCGCTGCGCCGCACGATCCCGCCCGCGTTGGCGACCAGCTGGCGCTTGCCGAAGGCGATCGCCGGGCCGCCGACCCGGGCCGGGCCGAACCGCAGGAACGCGCGCCAGCCGACCATCAGCGCGGCCAGCAGCAGGCACAGCGTCGCGGCGAGAAACGGCGGGGTGAATGCCAGCGTGAGCAGGTTGGCCGAACGCTTGAAGCCGTTCAGCGTCAGGTCAAACGTGACGGTGCGGGGGGCGCCGCTACCGGCACCGTTGAATAGCCGCAGCGCATAGAGCGCCGCTTCCTTGCGGCTCATCCCGTAGTTGTTCACAAGGTCCGGCTCGAACACCACGACCAGCGGATAGAGGCCGGTATCGTCGCCCGGCCCAGTATCTTCACCTGAATCGCCCGCGCCCTGCAGCGCGAGGTCATCCAGCGCGGGCCAGTTGCCACCATCGGCGACATAGGCGGCAAGGATGCGCCCATCGCGATTGGCCTCGACCAGCGGGACCAGCGAATCGCCGGTGCCCGACAGGACCGCCGTCTGGTTGGGCAGCGATCCGGCGGCATGATCGGCAAACCAGCCGCCGCCGGGTAGCGGGGTGATCGTCACGCCCACGGCGTCGAGAAAGCCCTTCCACTCGGGCGCGGTGGTGCCGTCGAGCATCACCCAGCCCGGCTTCGCGCCCGGGGCCGACTTGTTCAGTGCGGACAGCGGTACGCCCTGCCACTTGGGGCTGATCACCAGCGTCGGTCCGACATACCGGCGCTTGTTGACGAATTTCGCCAGATCCGCGCCCGGCGCGTTCGGCGGCGGGGTGAGCACGACGAGGCCGGGGCGGGTCAGTTCCGCCTCGCTCCGCGCGGTCTGCACATCCCAGCCCTGCTTCTCGAGCAATCGGGCAAGCGCCGCATAGCCGGTCAGCCCCTTGCTGGCGCCGTGCGCGCCGCCATCGTTCATCGGGCCGTGGACCATCCCCGCGCCGATCATCCACAGCAGCGCCACGAACAGCGCGGTGCCGATGACGACCAGCCCCAGCACCGTGCGCGGGCTGAACGGGGCGGCGGCAGAGACGGGGCTTGGAGCAGAGACGGGGGCGCGGCTCATGCGGCGATCTCGGTCAGCGCGAACTGGGCATAGGCGGCGCGCGCGGCCTGCCAGTCATCCGGGCCGAGCGGGACCAGCGCGAACAGGCTGCGTTCGACCCGCGCGGCGATCAGCGCGAAGGCATCGCGCGCGCGCGCCGGGAGGCCGGGCAGCACCGCGATCTCGCGCGCGGTGCTGGCGGGGTGGAGCCAATCGGGCCGCGCCGCCGCGATCTGGCCGACGCTGCGTTTGAGCAGCAGGTGGGTGGCTTCGTCGTACTGGCCAAGCGCGGCCAGCCGGTCGGCATCTTCCAGCAGCGCCAGCGCCTCGGCTGCGCTGGGCGCCCAGTCGGGTGCGGGATTGGCGCGGGATTGGCGCCGGGCAGCCAGCAGCGGCGCGAGCAGGCGCCAGAGCAGCAGCGCGACCGCCAGCA
>JANLUV010000381.1:0-1715 GCA_031363685.1 Alphaproteobacteria bacterium
GCCGGGTAACCCGGCGCCGGGCGGATGCCCTTGTATTTCTCGGCGATCAGGTCGTGATTCTCGAGCGTCTCGGCGGCAGCGTATCCCCACAACTCGAGCCGCACCTTCGCGTGCAGGCATTCGGCGAAGGCCTCGGCCAGGCGGTCGGCCAAGGCTTTCATCATGATCGAGTGGTAGTCGTCGTGCGCGGCTTCGAACTGCTTCAAGCGGTTCTCGATGTTGAGGCCGGCAGTGACCGCGAACATGCCGATGTAGTCGGCCACGCCCGAAGATTTCGGCGCGATGAAATCGGCCAGCGAACGATTCGGCGTGTTCGAGGGCTTGCGCGTCTGCTGGCGCAGGCCGTGCCAGGTGAGCGCGACTTTTTCGCGCGATTCGTCGCTGTAGATCTCGATATCGTCATCGCCGACCGCATTGGCGGGCAGCAGGCAAAACACGCCATGCGCGGTGAGCCAGCGGCCGTCGATCAGCTTTTTCAGCAAGGCCTGGCCGTCGCTTTGCACATGGCGCGCGGCTTCGCCGACGACCTCATCCTGCAATAGCTGCGGGAACGAGCCGGCCAGGTCCCAGACCTGGAAAAACGGGCCCCAGTCGATATAGCTCGCCAGTTCCGCCAGGTCGAAATTCTTCAGCACTTTGCGCCCGATGAACTTCGGCCGCGGCGGGCTGTAGACGCTCCAGTCGACATGCGACTTGTTGGCACGTGCCTGGGCAAGGGTGATCAGGTCCGGGCCCTTTTTGCTGGCGTGCTGGGCGCGCACCCGATCGTATTCGGCGGCCAGTTCGGCCACATAGCCTTCGCGCAGGGTATCGCTCATCAGGCTGGAAGCCACACCGACGGCGCGCGAGGCATCCGGCACATAAATGGTCGGGTAGCCGTAGTGCGGCGCGATCTTCACCGCGGTGTGCACCCGCGAGGTGGTGGCGCCGCCGATCAACAGCGGGACGGTGAAGCCCTGGCGCTGCATTTCCTTCGCCACATGCGCCATCTCTTCGAGCGATGGCGTGATCAGGCCCGACAGGCCGATCATGTCGGCGCCTACTTCTTTGGCCTTGTCCAGAATCTTCTGCGCCGGCACCATCACACCCAGGTCGATGACTTCGTAGTTGTTGCAGCCGAGCACCACGCCGACGATGTTCTTGCCGATGTCGTGGACGTCGCCCTTGACGGTGGCCATCACCACCCGGCCCTTGGTCTGCACGCCGCCGGAGGCCTTATCGGCCTCGATGAACGGGATCAGGTGAGCCACCGCCTGCTTCATCACCCGCGCGCTCTTGACCACCTGCGGCAGGAACATCTTGCCGGCGCCGAACAGGTCGCCGACGATGTTCATGCCGTCCATCAGCGGGCCCTCGATCACCTGGATCGGGCGTGTGAACTGCTGGCGGGCTTCTTCGGTATCGGCCACGATGAAATCGGTGATGCCGGTCACCAGAGCATGCGCCAGGCGTTTGCCCACCGGTTGCTCGCGCCAGGCCAGGTCTTCGACCTTGACTCGGCCTTTGGCCTTGTAGCTCTCGGCGAACTTGACCAGCGCATCGGTGGCTTCGCCGCCGGCGTTGTTGCGGTTGAGCACCACGTCTTCCGCCAGCACGCGTAAGGCGGCTGGAATGTCGTCATACACCCCGAGTTGTCCAGCGTTGACGATGCCCATGGTCATGCCGGCCTGGATCGCGTGATACAGGAACACGGTGTGGATCGCCTCGCGCACCGG
>JANLUV010000133.1:0-4973 GCA_031363685.1 Alphaproteobacteria bacterium
AGGGGGAGCGCGGCAAAGCCGCGCGTCCACGCAGGCGTCAGTACACCCCCACCCAACCTCCCCCACACAGGGGGTGGGGTTAAATGGCTCAATATCAATCAGAAATACTCCAAACCCACACAGAAAGCCCTCTCCCCTTCAGGGGAGAGGGGCGACTACGCCCCACCCTCCCACGGATTGAGCAACTCAACCCCGGTGGCGGCAAAGTCAGCGCCATTGCGCGTCACCACGGTCAATCCATGCACCAGCGCCGTCGCGGCAATCCAGCCATCGCGTCCGCTCACCGGATCGGGCACATGCAGCCCGGCGCAGGTCGCCGTGATGGCGGCGTCCATCGCCAGCACGCTGCCGGCAAAGCCGGGAAGGCGGCACCGGGATAGCATTGGCTCAGTAGCGGCGGCTTCCGGGATCGATCATGGTAACCTCGAGCGTCCAACTCTGGGCCGAAAGCGGACGCCTGCCCGTTGGGCCGGCCGGTTACTTAATTGGCGCAGGCGGAATCGTCACCCTGGCGGCACGCAGCTACTGCGCGGCGCCATTCGGCCATTTCTCGCTCATACTTCGCGCGGCTGCGTGCGTAATCTGCCAGGGCTTCGTCATGATCCCGGGAACGCGCGGCGTAGTCGCCATTGGCGGCCCCGGAGCTGCGGGCGATGCGTGTCGCTCGCCATCCCTCTGCATATCGGGAGTCACGTTCGCGGACCATCGCGAGTTCTTGCCGGTTGAGTTGGCGAATTATCTCGCGATCACGGGCCCGGGCAGCGGCGCTGCGCATAGCCGGATCAAGGGGATCATCCGCCAAAGCGGCGGCGGGCATCATTGCAGCGGCAATCGCCGCGCAGACAAACAGAATGACCCTCATTGGTTTTCCCTCGCACCCCGTGGGCCTGCGATATCGAGGATGCAGGCCAACCTGCAAATCGTTTACGATGAAGCGATCGTAGCTCGTCCCGTTAATTGGGCGGCTCGTCCTGAGCCGCGACCGGGGGTGACCAACAGGCTCAGCGTCTGGGCCGCTATGAACGACTGTTTTGAGGATCTGTCGCTCAGCCATCGAATGGCTAAACATTGGGTCGGTTCCAGCCCCTGCCCCACCCCCTCACATATACTCCGCCGCCGAAGGCACATCCTGCGCCGCCGGCGCCTCGCCCGGCAGCGGCCCGCCGAGCGACAGCCACCACGCCAGCGCCCCGGCCAGCGCCGCGCAAACGCCCGCGCGCCACAGCGGCGCCAGCTTCGGCACGGCTACGCCCGCCGGAAACGCCCGCTTCCCGGTCAGCATCGGCCGCACCAGATCGTCGCGCCTGACCACGCGGTACCAGACAATCGCCGCCAGATGCAGCGCTGTGAAGCCCAGGATCAGGTTGAACCCCACTTCGTGCGCCGCGCTCAGCGCCTTGGCGGTGTCCCATGAAACCCGGTAGTTGAGCGGGCCGGACTGCACCGCATCGGTATCCTGCGCGAACAGCCCCAGCGTCACCTGCACCGCCAACAGGCCGAGCAGCGCCAGCACGCTCCACCCGCCCAGCGGGTTATGGCCGACCACCGGCGCATGGGTGCAGCCGCGCAGCCCCCGCACATAGGCGGCCACCGCGCGCGGCCCGCGCAGAAACACGGCAAACCGCGCCGTCTCGCTGCCGACCAATCCCCACAGCAGCCGGAACGCGACCAGCGCCAGCATCACCAGCCCGAGCGTCCGGTGCAGGTCCAGCCTGCCTTCCTCCGCGCTCCACCACAGCAGCGGCAGCAGCGCCACAAAGCTCCAGTGGACCAGCCGCACCGGCAGGTCCCACAGCTTCGTCCCCGGTGCTCGGGCGGAGGATACTGCGCGCATCAGTGGGGCTTGCGGAACTGGTCGTGGCAGCCTTTGCAGGTGCTGCCCGCTTGTCCGGCGGCGGCCTTGATCCGGGCCAGATCACCGCTGGCGGCGGCGGCCTGCAGCGCCTTGGTCGTCACGACCAGTTGGCCCGCCGCCTTGGCGAACTCGGCTTGGCGTTCCCAGATCGCGGGCAGGGCGTCGGTCTTCCGCCCGGATTCCGGGCCGGAGCCCTTGGGGAAGTCACTGCCGACGCGCGGCGCCGATGCGGCCAGCGTGTTGGCGCTGGCCTGGATCACCTTGAAATTGGGCGCGCCCTTGCGCAGCTGGTCGAACAGCACCTTCATCGCGCGGCCCATGTTTTCGAAATTGTGATGCCGCGCCTTCATCACGGCAACCGGGGCGGCGGCCACCGCGACCATGGCGGTCGCAGGCACAGTCAGGGCGGCAAGGGAAATCAGCAGCGGAAGCTTCACGGGCTTTTCTCCGGTGGAGAGGGAAAGGAGCGGCGGCATCTCTTGCCGATCCCTCCCGCCCGGTCAACGCAGGCGTTTGTCGCCAGTTGTCACGCGGTTCAGCGCGCGATGTAGGCCCGCCACCCGCCCAGCGCGGTGATATCCTCCGCCCCCGCCAGCGCGCGCGGTTCGGCAACGAAGCCTTTCACGCTGCTGCCGTCGGCCAGCATGACCGTCCCGATTGCCAGCGGCGGCGGCACTTCGGCGACGAACGAGCCGAACGCGGCGACGTCCAGTTCGTACACTTCCACCTTGATCGCGCTGCCGGTGGCATCGTGGACCAGCGCAGGCTTGGGCGGGACGCTGCCCGCCATCGCGTAAAGCCGATAGGTCGGCGCGGTTTGGGTGGCAGCGATCAGCATCGCCCCGCGCGAGGTGAGCTGCCAGTGCAGCGGCATGCCTTCCAGATGGGCGCCGACGACGGCGAGTCGGATCTGTTCCACGAAACCTCCGGTATCAAGAGCGGGCGTGGGATAAGGATTACCCCAGTTTTCAGCCATTTCCAGCAGCGCCCGGTCGGTCCCGACCGGGGCAAGGAAGCTGATGCCGAAACCGGTGCCGTTGTGCCGATAGCCGGCCGGTACCGCAACGGCTGCCATGTCGAGCAGATTGACGAAATTGGTGAAGGTGCCGAAGTGGCTGTTAAGCACCACCGGGCTGGCCAGCATTTCGGTGACACGATAGATCGTGGGCGCGGTCGGAACGGCCAGTGCATCGACCTGCAACCACACTGCATCGGCCATGCGGGCATAGTGCATCAACTGGTACTGCCCGCGAAACGCATCGACCGCGCTCAGCGCAGTCCCGGCGGACACGATCTCGCGCACGGTCGGATCGATTGCTTGCGGATGGTCGCGCAGCATGACTTCGAGCGCCGCTGTCCGTTCGGCCACCCACGGTCCGCTGTACAGCAGCTTCGCCGCTTCGAGCAGCGGGGCGAGGTCCACTTCGACCAGTTCGTAACCCAGTTCCGCCACCCGCTGCAGCGCCCGGTCATACAGGTATTCGGCCTGCCCGTCGCCGAACCAGGGCCGCTGGGCGGGGAGCGGGATGCCGAGCCGCTTTCCGACAGTCCGGTCAGGTAGATGCCGCGAATAGTCGTCGGTGGAATCGAACCCGGCGATCACCCCATCGACCAGCGCAGCATCGGCGGCATCAAACGTGAAGGCGGTGATGCAATCGAGCGAGCGGCACGCCGGGACCAGCCCGGTCGTGCTCCACCGGCCCTTGCTCGGCTTGAACCCGATCAGCCCGTTGAACGCGGCGGGCACCCGGCCCGATCCGGCGGTGTCGGTCCCCAGCGCCAGCGGGACCAATCCTGCCCCGA
The DNA here is from genome assembly GCA_031363685.1 of Alphaproteobacteria bacterium. Classification (GTDB taxonomy): domain Bacteria; phylum Pseudomonadota; class Alphaproteobacteria; order Sphingomonadales; family Sphingomonadaceae; genus Novosphingobium. Next base: position 3,659 of record JANLUV010000133.1, read on the forward strand.
CAGCGACCGCCGAACCCGAACTGGACCCGCCGCTGACATAGGCCAGATTGAACACGCAGCGCGGCGCTCCGTAAGGACTGCGCGAACCGTTCAGGCCGGTGGCGAACTGATCAAGGTTGGTCTTGCCGAGCGGGATCGCACCGGCGTTGCAGAGCCGTTGTACCACCGTTGCATTGTGCTCCGGCCAATAGGCGAAGGCGGGGCAGGCGGCGGTCGTCTCCAGCCCCGCCACGTCGATATTATCCTTTGCCGCGAAGGGGATACCGGCCAGCGGCAGATCTTCCCCCGCCGCGATCCGGGCATCGACGACGCGGGCCATGGCCAGCACGTCCTCGGCCGGAAAGCGCGATATCCATGCCTGCGGCTGGACCAAATCGTACGCCGTGATCCGCGCCAGCGCGGCCTCCACTTCGGCCACGGCGCTGCTTTGCCCGCTGCGGACCGCCGCCGCGATGGCCCGGATCGTGGTCATGACGGTTCCACCGCGAGCAGCGGCGCACCGGGAGTTATCGCTTGTCGTTCAGAGGCATAAAGCTTGCGGATCGTCCCGCTGAGCGGAGCATGGACCGGACTTTCCATCTTCATCGCCTCGATAATCGCAATCGTGTCACCCGCCGAAACATGCGCCCCTTCGGCGACCGACCATGACCACAGGATCCCCCCAAACGGCGCCTCCACCACTTCGCACCCGTCCGGCACTTCGATGACGGTCGCCACCGGCGCGGCCGCAGCCTCGTCGGTCAGCGCGGCGACACGGCTGAATTCGCCGCGCGCTTCCCACTCGGCGCGCTCGGCGGCGAAGGCGGCCTCGCGGGTCCGCTGGAAGGTAGCGATAGAATCGGCGTTATCGTTCAATAGCTTGCGGTACTCTGACAAGCGGAATGTGCCTTCCTCGATCCGGATCGAACGGCGGCCGAGCGGAAAGTCGCGGCGCCAATCGGTCAGCTCGTCATGGCTCACGGGGAAGAACCGCACCCGGTCGAAGAAGCGCAGCAGCCACGGTTTGCCATCGGTGAAGGCATCGGTTTGCCGCCACGAATTCCACACCTGAATAGTGCGGCCGAACAGCTGATAGCCGCCCGGCCCCTCCATCCCGTAGATGCACATGTAGGCTCCGCCGATCCCGACCACGTTGGGCGGGGTCCACGTCCGCGCCGGGTTGTACTTGGTGGTCACAAGCCGGTGGCGCGGATCGACCGGGGTGGCGACCGGGGCGCCAAGGTACACGTCGCCAAGGCCCAACACGAGATATTCGGCGTCAAATACAATGTGCTGCACTTCGTTTCGGTCGGCCAGTCCATTGACCCGGCGGATG
>JANLUV010000005.1:0-1904 GCA_031363685.1 Alphaproteobacteria bacterium
ACGTCGTTGGCGCCGATGATGAAGGCCACGTCGGCCTGCGCGAATTCGCCGTTGATGTCCTCCAGCTCGAACACGTCGTCGTACGGCACGTTGGCTTCGGCCAGCAGCACGTTCATGTGCCCGGGCATGCGCCCCGCCACCGGGTGGATCGCGTACTTGACGGAAACGCCGGCTTTGCGTAGCAGGTCGCCCATCTCGCGCAGCACGTGCTGGGCCTGCGCCACCGCCATGCCGTAACCCGGGATGATGATGACCGTTTCGGCTTCTTTCATCAGGAACGCCGCGTCCTCGGCCGAACCGCGCTTGTACGGGCGCTGTTCCTTCGCTCCGCCGCCGCTGGCTTCGGGCGCCGCGCCGAACCCGCCCGCGATCACCGAGATGAAGCTGCGGTTCATCGCCTTGCACATGATGTAAGACAGGATCGCACCCGACGAACCGACCAGCGCCCCGGTGATGATCATCGCGGTGTTGTGCAGCGTAAAGCCCATCGCCGCCGCCGCCCAGCCCGAATACGAGTTGAGCATCGAGACGACCACCGGCATGTCCGCGCCGCCAATCGGGATGATCAGCAGGAAGCCGATCGCGAACGACAGCACGGTGATCGCGGCGATCACCCACAGCGATTCGTCCAGCGTGAAGTACCCGACCAGCCCGATGATCGCGATGATCGTGCCCAGGTTGATGACATGGCGCCCGGGCAGCATGATCGCCGCCCCGCTCATGTTGCCGTTAAGCTTGAGGAACGCGATGACCGAACCGGAGAAGGTGATCGCACCGATCGCGATGCCAAGGCCCATCTCGATCCGGCTGGCCGGATTGATGGTCCCCGAAGGCAGCAGGATGCCGAACGCGCCGGGATTGAGGTAGGCGGCAAGGCCGACCAGCACGGCGGCAAGGCCGACCAGGCTGTGGAATGCCGCCACCAGCTGCGGCATCTGCGTCATCTGGATCTTGCGCGCGGTGGTGATGCCGATCGCCGCACCCAGCGCGATCGCGCCAAGGATCTTGGCCAGGATCACCAGGTCTTCCGGCGTCGGGCGCGGCCACCAGTGATCGGCCGGGATCGGCGCCTGCGTCACGATGGTAGTGACCATCGCGATGCCCATGCCGATCATGCCATAGCGGTTACCCGCGCGGCTGGTCGCTGGCGAGGACAGCCCGCGCAGCGCCAGAATGAACAGGACCCCGGAAGCGAGATAAGCGAGCAGCGCCCAGGCGGGCAGGACAACATGTTCCATCCGCTCAGCCCTTCTGCTTTTTCTTGTACATCGCCAGCATCCGCGCGGTTACCGCAAAGCCGCCGAAGATGTTGATCGAGGCCATGACGATCGCCGCCAGCCCCAGCCAGCTCGAAGCGGCCGAACCTTTCGCCGCGCCCGCCACCAGCGCGCCGACAATGATGACCGAGGAAATCGCGTTGGTCACCGCCATCAGCGGCGTATGCAGCGCGGGCGTGACCGACCAGACCACGTAATAGCCCACGAAGCAGGCCATCACGAAGATGGATAGGATCGAAATGAAGTCCATTAATTCGCCCCCGAAATTGGCTGCCAGTAAATTGGGTCGTACCCCACATCGGGATCGTTGACATCAAGCCAACCGCTGTCCCAGTTTTCGGGATCATCGTCCTCATATTCGGCGACCTGTTCCTTGGTCCACCAGCGACACAAAAACACATCGCCATCAATATCTTGACCTCGGATGATCGAATGATCACGCGGCGCGCTGTCGATTGACAGCCACATCACCCCAGCAGCCTCTCGCTCACCACCTTGCCGCCCTGCGTCAGGCGGATGGCATTCCCGATCTCTTCATCCAGCACAGGCTTGCCCTGCTCCTTGTCCCAGTACGCCGAGAGGAAATTGTAGAGGTTGCGCGCGAACAGTGCCGAGGCATCGGCCGGC
>JANLUV010000011.1:0-6366 GCA_031363685.1 Alphaproteobacteria bacterium
TTGCCGTGCTTGGCGACCGGCACCCCGCAGGCTGCGACCACCAGGCTGACGGCGGTGGAGACGTTGAGCGTGTGGTGCCCGTCGCCGCCGGTGCCGCAGACGTCGATGGCGCCTTCCGGGGCGTTGATCGGGATCATCCGCGCCCGCATCGCCCGGGCGGCCCCGGCGATCTCGGCCGCAGTCTCGCCCCGGTCGGACAGGGCGACGAGGAAACCGGCGATATCATCATCCGCAATGGCGCCATCGAGCATTGCGCCGAACGCGGTTTCGGCCTCGTCCTCGGCCAGCGGAGCGGCGGTAACGTCGGGCAGACGGGTCATGAGAGGGCGCTGACCGTAACCCCGCAAATGCGCAGGAAATTCGCCAGCAGTGCGTGGCCGTGCTCGGTCGCGATCGATTCGGGGTGGAACTGGACCCCGTGGATCGGCAGGCTGACGTGGCGGAAGCCCATCACGTGGCCCCCCGATTCACTATCATGGTCGCTGCGGGCGTTGACCGCCAGGCAGGCCGGAATGTCCTCGACGATCAGCGAGTGATAGCGCGTCGCGGTGAAGGGCGAGGGGAGCCCGGCGAACACGCCGGTGCCGTCATGGGTGACCGGGCTGGTCTTGCCGTGCATCAGTCCGCCGCGCACCACGTGGCCGCCGAAATACTGCCCGATCGACTGGTGGCCAAGGCACACGCCCAGTAGCGGAAGGCCCGCCTCTGCCGCCGCGCCGACCAGATCGAGGCTGATCCCGGCCTCGTTCGGGGTGCATGGCCCCGGCGAAATCAGGAATCCCTGCGCGCCGGACGAAATCGCCTGCCCGGCGCTCATCGCGTCGTTGCGCACGACTTCGACTTCGGCCCCCAGCTCCATCAAATAGTGGACCAGGTTCCAGGTGAAGCTGTCGTAGTTGTCGATGACGAGGATCATGGCGCGCCTATTGCCCGAAACCCGGCTTGCCCGCCAGCCGCACCGCTTCGCGGGCGGCGGCGAACAGGGCGCCGGCCTTGTTTTCGCATTCGGCCTGTTCGTATTCGGGCACCGAATCCGCGACGATCCCCGCACCGGCCTGAACGTGCATCACCCCGTCCTTGAGCACGGCGGTGCGCAGGACGATGCAGCTGTCGACCGAGCCGTCGGGCGCGAAGTAGCCGACCCCGCCAGCGTAGGCGCCGCGCGTTTCGCCTTCCAGTTCGGCGATAATCTCGCACGCGCGGACCTTGGGCGCGCCCGAGACGGTGCCGGCCGGAAAGCCCGCGAACAGCGCATCGAGCGCATCGTGCTTGGCCGTGTCGAGCTGGCCGATCACGTTGCTGACGATGTGCATGACGTGGCTATAGCGTTCGACCGTGTAGCTTTCGGTGACCCTGACCGTACCCTTGGCGGCGACGCGGCCGACATCGTTGCGGCCCAGATCGAGCAGCATCAGGTGTTCGGCGCGTTCCTTGGGATCGGCGAGCAAACTCTCTTCGTTCGCGCGGTCTTCCTCGGGCGTCAGCCCGCGAGGACGCGTGCCGGCGATCGGCCGGATGGTCACTTCACCATCGCGGACGCGGACGAGGATTTCCGGGCTGGAGCCGATCAGCGCGAAGCCGGGCAGATCGAGGAAATAGAGGAACGGCGACGGGTTCACCCGGCGCAGCGCGCGATAGAGCGCAATCGGGGGCAGGGTGAACGGCGTGGTGAACCGCTGGGCCAGCACCACCTGGAAGATATCGCCCGCCGTGATGTAGTCCTTGGCCTTCAGCACCATCTCGCGGTAGCGGCCGGGTTCGAGCATCGGGGTGAGTTTCGGTTCGGGCAGGGCGGTATCGGCGACAGGCGCAGCGATCGGCTGGGCGAGGCGGCCCAACGCCGCGTCGATCCGGTCGGCTGCGGCGGTCACGATCAGGTCGGGCACGCCGCCTTCCGGCCAGACCGGCGCGACGCACCACAGTGCATCCGACAACCGGTCGAACACCAGCACCAGAGTCGGGCGGACGAACAGCATGTCGGGCAGTTCGAGCGCGCTGTGCGGTGCGCGGGGCAGCTTTTCGACAAGGCCGATCGTCTCGTAGCCGAAATAGCCGACGAGGCAGGCCAGCGCCGGGGGCAGCTGCGCCGGAACGTCGATCCGGCAGGCGTTCACCAGCGCGCGCAGTTCGGCGAGCGAATCGCCGGAGAGCGGCGCGAAAGCGGCGCGGTCGGTCTGCCACTGGCGGTTGATTTCGGCGCCATGTCCGGTGGCGCGGAACACCAGATCAGGATCGAGCCCGATCAGGCTATAACGCCCGCGCACTTCGCCGCCCTGCACCGATTCGAGCAGGAAATCGCCGCGCCCGTCCTCAAACAGCTTGAGCGCGACGCCGACCGGGGTTTCGGTATCGGCAACCAGCTTGCGCCAGACGAGCGCCGGCTGGCCCGCGGCCAGCAGGGCAGCGGCGGCGGCGGCGTTTTCGGCCTGTGCGGACTCGGCGATTCTCGTCATGCGGGGGGCCGGCTCAGTTACCGCCGGACAAATGCCGGGTGACCGCATCAATCCCGGCCTGGTTCTTCTTTTCGCCCACTTCGGCGCGGATCGCGGCGCGCAATTGGTCGGCATATTCGCGCCCGGCCACGTTCGAAAGCTCACTGGTCGCCTGGATGAACAGCGGATCCTTGCTATCGACGATGCCGGGCGTGATCTTTGCCAGCGAAACGATATACCAGCCGTTGTTGCGCGGCGCGGCCAGCAGCTTGGCGGTGCCTTGCGCCATCGCGAACATCAGCCCGAGCGGCGGGGGAATCTGGCCCTGTCTGACGATGTCCTGGCGGTTCATCTCGATCCGCTGGACCGGCGGCACGGCCATGCCGAGCGCCGCCACCGCCGCGCCAATGTCGGTGCCCTTGCGGACCGCCACTTGAACCTTTTCGGCGGCGGCACGGGCCGCGACGGACCCCTTCTGCAGCATCAGGTCGGCCATGACCTGCGGGCGGATCTCGGCAATCGGCGCGGCGGCCGACGGCGCGATCTGCGCCACTTCGTACACCACGAACTGCTTGCCCGGGATCACTTCGGCAAGCTGCGGCTGGCCTTCGCGTTCCATGCCGAACGCGGTCTGCACGACGCGGGCGAGTTCCGGCGGCGCGGACCGGGCCGGGTCCATGTAAACCTTGCCGTCGGCGACCAGCGGCGGGGTCAGCTTCGCCGCGAGCGCCAGTTCCTTGATGACATCGCCGAGCGAGCCGCCCTTGTCGAATTCGTCTTCGACGCGGGCCGAGAAATCGCTGAGCGCGGCGCGTTTTTTCGCCTCGAGCAGGGCGGCGGCGAGTTCGGGTTTGGCCTGATCCAGTGTTTTGCCGGCGCTGATTTCAACCGCGTCGACCCGCAGCAACGTCCATCCGAGCAGTCCGCGGACCGGGCCGGCGACTTTGCCCTGGGGCGCGGCGAAGGCAGCAGCGGCAACGGCGTCATTGCTTTGCGCCTGCAGGGCATCGCGGGTCAGCGGCGGCAACGCGGCGGCGGCGAGGCCCTTGGCGGCGGCGGCGACTTCCATGTTCTTGCCGGCGGCGAGTTCGCCCTGAACGGCGCGGGCGGCGGCTTCGGTGGGCAGCACCAGCTGGGTCAGGCGGCGGGTTTCGGTGGGGGCGAAGCGGGCTTTGCCGGCATTGTAGGCGGCAGTGATTTCGGCGTCGGTCGGCGCGGGGATGGATTTGATCGCGCTGTCATCGAACACGGCATAGCGGATCACGCGGCGTTCGGGCCGGATGTATTCGTTACGGTGCGCGGTGTAATAGGCGGCCAGATCGGCGGCGGAGGGTTCGCCCTTGGGCGCGAACGCGGTTGCGGGCAGCAGCGCGATCGAGCCGGAGCGCCGTTCGGTGAGCAGCGCGGCATAGCGGCCGACCAGATCCTGCGGCATCTTCGCGCCGTACTGTGCTGGAAGGAGTATCTGGCGGGCGACGAGTTCGTCGGTCATGCCCCGGCGCAGCGCCGTCTCGCTGATGCCTTGCTTTTGCAAAATAGCCTTGTAGGCGGCTTGGCTGAACTTGCCATCAGGGCCTTTAAACGCCGAAATCTTGGCGATTTCGCTGTCGACCAGCCGTTCGCTGACGGTGATCCCGTGGCTGGCGCCGAACTCGGTGACGGCGGCGCGATCGATCAACTGTTCGACCGCCCTAGCAAGGCCGCCTGCGGCGACGAATTCCTTCATTGTCAGGCGCGGGTTGTCCTGCTTGAGTTGGTTGACCGCGTTGTTGGCCCCCTGCGTTAGATCGCTGGTGCTGATCTTGCGATCACCCACTGTGGCCACCCGGTCGCCCCCGGCGACGCCGCCGAACATCTTACTGCCGGAGACATCGCCGGCAATGAATGCCAGCGCGATCAGGCCCAGAAAGGCCAGCGCGACAAAGACTCCGACGCGGGATTTCATGAACGAGCGGGTAAGTTGAAGCATCGGCCCTGATCGCTTGTAATTACGGGCGCGCAAGGAAGCTGCACCTACCGCGCGCGGCTTTAGGAGGCTATCGCGGTTCCCGCAATGGTGCGCATATTTTGCCCCTCGCACGGGGGAAATGTTAATGCGACTTTTGACATTGCCCGCCCCGCTGTCCTAGCTGCGCGCGGAAGATGGCCGCGGGGCGCGGGGATTCGTCGCCCCGGACCGGCAGCGAACCAGTACGGACGCCAAGTATGGGCGGCCAGTACGGACACAGGGAATTCTTATGCCAAATCGGCCTTATATCGTCGGCAACTGGAAGATGAACGGAACGCGGGCGATGCTCACCGAAGCGCGCGCGATCGATCGCGCTGCGGGCCGCCATCCCGGCGTGCAGGTGGCACTGGCGCCGCCGTTCACGCTGATCCATGCCATCACCGAGGAAACCCAGTCGATCGGGACGGGCGGGCAGGACTGCCACACCGCCGCCAAGGGCGCGCATACTGGCGATATTTCGGCGGCGATGCTGGCTGACGCGGGTGCCGATTTCGTGATCGTCGGCCATTCGGAACGCCGCCGCGACCATGGCGAAAGCGATGCGCTGGTCAAGGCCAAGGCCGAGGCGGCGCAGGCCAACGGTCTTGGCCCCATCGTCTGCGTGGGCGAAACGCTGGATGAGCGTGATGCCGGTAAGGCCGAAGCGGTTGTCAAGGCGCAGGTCGCGGCATCACTGCCTGCAATCGAGGACGGGGCCGAGCTGAATCCGGCGCGCGTTTCGGTCGCCTATGAGCCGGTCTGGGCGATCGGCACCGGCCGGGTTGCGGCGGTCGACGATGTGATCGCGATGCACCGCGCAATCCGCGCGACGCTGGTCGAAGCCTATGGCGAGGCCGGGGCGAAGGTGCGCATCCTGTACGGCGGCTCGGTCAATGCCGAGAACGCGCGCGACCTGCTGACGGCCGAAGGGGTCGGCGGCGCGCTGGTCGGCGGGGCGAGCCTGACGGCGGAAAGCTTTCTCGCGATTGTCGCGGCGGCCGCCAGCAAGGGTTGATTCGGGGTCTGATTCGGGGCCTGAACGGGCTGAAATCGGCGCCGCAGGGTAATGTCGGCGCGGCCGGTGCTTGCGCCGCGAGCGAGGCGCGCCTAGATGGCGGGCATCGTTTAACCTTCCGGCGCTTTATCCTGGCGGCCAGACGGAACCCCACACGGAACTGCAGTTCATGTCGTTTTTCATCTTTCTCACCGTCGTCCAGGCGATTGTCGCGGCCCTGCTGGTCATCGTGATCCTGATGCAGAAGTCCGAGGGCGGCGGCCTTGGCACCGGCGGCAGCCCGGCGGGCTTCATGTCGGCGCGCGGCGCGACGGATTTCCTCAGCCGCACCACCGCAGTGCTGGCGACGGTGTTCGTGCTGCTGTCGATCGGGCTGGCTGCACTGGCGGTCAAGGCCACGTCGGGGCGCGCGCTCGATACCTCGCTCAAGCGTGATGTCGTGCCGGTGACGGCCCCGGCCGATCCGCTGGCGGTCCCGCAGGGGGGGCAGCCCGGCCAGACCCAGAGCCAGCCGTTGACCCAGCCGTTGACCCAGCAGCAGGCGCCGGTTCAGGCGCCGGTTCAGGCGCCGGCTCCGGCAAACGATCCGTTGAAGGGTCCGGCCAAACCGTAAGCCCGCATTCGACCGGCGCCCGGTACAGGGCGCTACCAACACAATCGGGAACAGGACAGGAAGCGTGCGGTCAGCCCGGCCGCAGCACTTCCGGTTGCGCGAGGTGAGTGCGAGACTGTGGATTAGCTCCGTCTCGCCGGCCCAGGCGCTTGCCCTGATCCCCCCTGACGGATTAAGGCTCAATTCCCATGGCGCGGTACATTTTCATCACCGGCGGCGTGGTCTCCTCGCTTGGCAAGGGGCTCATGGCGGCCAGTCTGGCTGCGTTGCTGCAGGCGCGCGGGTTCCGGGTGCGGATCCGCAAGTTCGATCCCTATCT
>JANLUV010000037.1:0-1596 GCA_031363685.1 Alphaproteobacteria bacterium
TTTGCCGATATTGTCGCGGGCTCCGCCTATGCCAATCCCAAGCTGATCCAGGGACTTGGCGCCACGGTTGAATCGATCAGCCAGAACTTCGCGCTGGGACCGATCGAACAGACCGGCTCCGCGCTCGACGTCGCGATCAACGGCGATGGCTTCTTCAGCACCGTCAGCGGTGTCACCGGGCAGACCTATTTCACCCGCAACGGCAGCTTCACGATGGACGGTGGCGGCTTCATCATCGATGGCTCGAACAACCAGCTGCAAGGTTACACGGCAACGGGCGGCGTGATCGGCACTGCGATCGCCAGCATCCAGATCCCGCCGACCAACGCCACCGGCGCGCAGTTCGCCGGCGTTACCGTGGCCACCAACGGCGACATCACCGCATCCTATGCCGACGGATCGAACGCCGTGGTCGGCCGTGTCGCGCTGGCCAGCTTCGTCGCGCCCAACGGACTGAAGCAGGTCGGCTCGTCGAACTGGGTCAGCACCGGCCTTTCGGGCACCGCCAATTACGGCCAGCCCGGCGCCGGCCAATACGGTGATCTGCTGTCCGGTGCGGTCGAACGGTCGAACGTCGACATTGCCGAGGAACTGGTCGGGCTGATTACCGCGCAGCGCAATTTCCAGGCCAACGCCAAGGCGATCGATACCGCCACCCAGATTTCGCAGACCGTCATCAACCTGCGGAACTGACCCAGTTAGCCTCCCCCCGCTCGGGTTGAGCTGAGCGGGCGGGGCACAAGGACCTCGCCCATGGATCGCCTGATCTTCACCGCCTATTCTGGCATCGATGCCTCGATGGTTCGCCAGCGGGTCATCGCCAGCAACATGGCCAACTCTCAGACCATCGGCTTTCGCGCTGAGACGCTGCAGTTCACGCCGATGACGCTGAAGGGCGACAGCCTGGAGGTTCGCGCGATGAACGAAGGCGAAGTCCACAGCGCCAACATGGCGCAGGGTGCGCTGACCGAAACCGGCAAACCGCTCGACATTTCGCTGACCGGCGATGCCCTGCTCGCGGTTCAGGCGGACGACGGGCAGGAAGCCTATACCCGCCGCGGCGACTTGTCGGTGGCGGCATCGGGCGTGCTCCAGAACGGCGACGGCAAGCCGGTGATCGGCGAAAGCGGCCCGATCACCATTCCGCCCGGCGGCACGGTGAGCATCGGCCCTGACGGGCAGGTGCTGGTCCGCGATCCGGCCACGCCCGATGCAGCGCCCAACCGCATCGACCGGATCAAGCTGGCCAGCCCGGCCGGCACGAAAATCGCCAAGGCGCTGGACGGCCTGTTCCGGGTGATCGGCGGCGGCACGCTGCCGGCCAATCTGGAGGCGAAAGTCGTGCCGGGCAGCCTTGAACAATCGAACGTCAACCCGAACGACGTGCTGGTCGAGATGATCGAGGCCCAGCGCCTGTTCGAAATCCGCACCAAGCTGATCAGCACCGCCAAGGACCTCGACGAGGGCAGCGCGGCCCTGATGCGGCTAAGCTAAGCGCTTCAGTCAACGTGATTTTTCCGGAGTAATTCCCCATGCCTTCCAGCGCCCTCCACGTCGCCCGCACCGGCCTTGAAGCCCAGGATGAGCGGATGCGCG
>JANLUV010000051.1:0-11186 GCA_031363685.1 Alphaproteobacteria bacterium
TCGTCGAAGCGCAGGGGCAGCTGCCGGGCTGGGCCAGAAGCTGGCTCGTGGACGTCGGCCTGGGCGACGTGTCCGGCCTTCGCACCAAACTCGGCCAGGGCATGGCGAGCAGCTTCCAGACGGTGGCCGGACAAGTGCTGAGCATCGGTCAGGGCACGGTCGGCTTCTTCCTCGCGCTGGGCGTGATGCTGTATCTCACCTTTTTCCTGCTGCGCGACGGGCGCCCGCTGGCGGCGCGGATCGAGCGCGCCATTCCGCTCACTGTCGACCAGCGCGCGCTGCTGATCGCCAAGTTCGTGGCGGTGATCCGCGCGACCATCAAGGGCAGTCTGATCGTCGCCATTCTCCAGGGCACGACAGGCGGTCTCGTGTTCTGGGCGATCGGCATTCCCGGCGCGTTGCTGTGGGGTGTGGCGATGGGCGTGTTGTCGTTGTTTCCGGCCATCGGCACCGCGCTGATCTGGGGTCCGGTGGCGCTCTACCTGCTGGCGACCGGCGCGTTCTGGCAGGCCGGAGTGCTGGCCGGGTGCGGTTTCTTCATCATCAGCAGCGTCGACAATTACGTCCGCCCGATCCTGGACGGGCGCGACGCCCGCAATCCCGAATATGTCGTGTTGTTCGCCACGCTTGGCGGGTTCCAACTGATGGGCTTCAACGGGTTCGTGGTGGGGCCGGTGATTGCTGCGTTGTTCATGGTCGTCTGGGAAATCTCCGGCGACACGTAGCCGCACGGCGTGGCGAGCGACCCCGCACACAAGCCACGGCACAACCCATGAACCGCAGACAATTGCTCATCGGCGCGGGCACCACCGCCGCGCTCGCCGGGGCGCGACCTGGCTGATGCGACCGGGCATGGGCTTGGCAGCGGACTATGCGGCCTTGCGGTGGCGGGAGGACCGCCCGGGCGAAATCATCGTCGGCGCCGGCGAGGGCGCATCGGCAGTTGACATTTCCCCTTATCTGGACAGCGCCGGGCGGATTGCAACGGCGTTCGCTGCCAATCGCCCGCGCTCGGCGGTCGGCCCGATATTTCCCACACCATGGCGTGGCCGTTTTTCCGACTGTCGGCTCCACCAAAATCGCTGGATCCCGTTCGCTGGCGAAGTTGCGTGGGAAATAGACGGAAGGGATGAGGTCTATCGGCAGGGGCGAATTGAAAGCTGGACGACAGATTCGGAACTCCTCACTCCCACTCGATCGTGCCGGGCGGCTTCGAGGTGTAGTCGTAGACCACCCGGTTGATGCCCTTGACCTCGTTGATGATCCGGGTCGCCACCCGGCTGAGGAAGGCCGCGTCGAACGGGTAGATGTCGGCGGTCATGCCATCGGTGCTGGTGACGGCGCGCAACGCGCAGACGTTGTCATAGGTGCGGCTGTCGCCCATTACGCCGACGGTGCGGACCGGGAGCAGCACCGCAAACGCCTGCCAGATCGCATCGTAGAGCCCGGCGTTGCGGATTTCCTCGAGGAATACCTGGTCCGCCTTGCGCAGGACGTCGCAGCGTTCGCGCGTCACTTCGCCGGGGATGCGGATCGCAAGGCCCGGCCCCGGGAACGGGTGGCGGCCGACGAACACTTCGGGGAGCCCCAGTTCGCGGCCGAGTTCGCGCACTTCATCCTTGAACAGTTCGCGCAAGGGCTCAACCAATTGCATGTTCATCCGCTCGGGCAAGCCGCCGACATTGTGGTGGCTCTTGATCGTCACCGACGGTCCGCCGGTGAAGCTGACGCTTTCGATCACATCCGGATAGAGCGTCCCCTGCGCGAGGAACTGCGCCCCGCCGATCTGGCGCGCCTCTTCCTCGAACACGTCGATGAAGGTCTTGCCGATGAACTTGCGCTTCGCCTCGGGATCGGTGATCCCGGCCAGCCCGCCGAGGAACAGCGGCGACACGTCCTTGTGGATCAACGGGATATTGTAGTGGTTGCGGAACAGGCCGACGACCTGTTCGGCCTCGCCCAGCCGCATCAGGCCGTGATCGACGAACACGCAGGTCAGCTGTTCGGAGCCAGAGTCCTTCAGCGCCTCGTGGATCAGCACCGCCGCAACCGCGCTGTCGACCCCGCCGGAGAGGCCGCAGATCACCTTGCCGTCACCCACCTGCGCGCGGATTTCGGCGATCTTGGTCTTGCGGAATTCGGCCATGGTCCAATCGCCGGCAAGCCCGCAGACGTGGCGCACGAAGTTCTTCAGCAGTTTGCCGCCATCGGGGGTGTGGACCACCTCGGGATGGAACTGCACCGCGTAGATGCGGCGTTCGTCATCGGCGACGACCGCGAACGGCGCGCCGGGGCTGGCCGCGACCGGGCGGAAGCCGGGGGCAAGGCGGGTCACCTTGTCGCCATGGCTCATCCACACCTGATGGCTTTCACCCTCGGCCCACAGCCCGTCGAACAGCACGCAGCGATCGGAAACCGTGATGAATGCCCGGCCGAATTCGCCCGCATCGCCTTCCAGCACTTCGCCGCCAAGGTGCTGCATCAGCGCCTGCTGGCCATAGCAGATCCCCAGCATCGGCAGGCCCGAGTTCAGGATTTCATCTGGAATGCGCGGGCCGTTATCGTCAGTGACCGAGGCCGGGCCACCCGACAGGATCACGCCCCGGGGCTTCATCCGGGCGAAGGCGGCGGCGGCAGCACCGAACGGGGCGATCTCGGAATAGACCCCCGCTTCGCGCACGCGCCGGGCGATCAGCTGGGTGACCTGGCTGCCGAAGTCGACAATCAGGATCGTGTCCTGGGGCAGGATCGTGTCCTGGGGCAGGATGGAATCGGAAGGATGGACCGTCATGGGCTGCGGATAAGGAACGCGCCCCCCGCTGTCCAGCCGTGAGGACCAGTAACGGGAGCAGTCAACCGCGTAGTTTGACCGCAGTTGCATTTCACGCAACTGGACAGTCTTGCTTCGCACTTGCCGCATTTCTACCGGAATCATATTGCAACTGCGAAGACGACGCCCGGCAACCGGGCCGTCCTCTCCGCGAATGGCGTACAACCATTGCTTGCGCGGACCAACAGGAGGAAACAACCATGCGCAGCATCGCACTTTACGTGCTTCCGGTGCTTGTCGCGGCTTCAGCCAGCGGGCTGATGTTCACCGCGACGCTGATCTAGTCAGCGCCGAACAACCGCCACAACGCCAAACGGCCGTCCCCTCGGGGGCGGCCGTTTGGCGTTGTGGCGACGGCTTGCAGCGTGGACAATAATTCGATAATTCGCGAACTATCGAATCGATCCGGGATGCACGGCGATGATGTACCTGCCCACTGCCGTCGCGGCGCTGTCCGGTCTGGCCAACCAGCACCGCCTCACCGCGTTCCGCTTGCTCGTCCGCGCCGGACCCGCTGGCCTGGCCGCCGGTGACATCGCCCGTGAAGTCGGCCTGCTGCCGAACACGCTGTCCACGCACCTCGCCACGCTCGCCCATGCCGGACTGGTCAAGTCCCGGCGCGAAGGTCGTTCGCTAGTCTACACGGCCGATTATGCCGGGATGCGCGAGTTACTCGACTATCTGGTCGAGGACTGCTGCGGCGGCCACCCGGAAATATGCGCCCCGCTGATCGCCGGCGCCGCAACCAGTTGCGGGAATCCGCAATGACGCTGCCCCGCCGCCTCGTCGCCGAAGCGCTCGGCACTGCGCTGTTGCTGGCCATCGTGGTCGGCTCGGGCATCATGGGCCAGCGCCTGGCCGGCGGGAACGACGCGATCGCGCTGCTCGGCAACACGCTCTCCACCGGTGCGGGGCTGATCGTTCTAATCCATGTGTTCGGGCCGATTTCGGGCGCACATTTCAATCCGGCGGTGACCCTGGCCGCGCTGCTGCGGCGCGAATCCACGCTGGCCGAGGCGTTGCTCTATTGCGCCGCGCAGCTGGCCGGCGCCGTGCTGGGGGTGTGGATTGCGCACCTGATGTTCGGCGCGCCGGTCCTGCAGGTGTCGACCAAGCTGCGCGAGGGTTGGCCGCAAGGGTTGGCCGAGGCCGTGGCGACCTTCGGGCTGATCGGCACGATCCTTGGCGTAAGCCGCGCCCGGCCGGATTTCACCCCGGTTGCAGTGGGGTTATACATCACGTCGGCCTACTGGTTCACCGCCTCGACCTCGTTTGCCAATCCCGCGGTCACGCTGGCGCGGAGCATGACCGATACGTTCGCGGGGATCGCGCCGCAATCGGTCCCGCTGTTCCTGGCCGGACAGGCTGGCGGCACGCTCGCTGCATTGGCGGTGTTCGGCTGGCTGCTGAAGGAGCCAGCCGCCGATGCCTGACGCCTTCCCCATCACGTTCTATCACAACCCCGACTGCGGCACGTCGCGCAACGCGCTTTTGATGGTGCAGGCGGCAGGCTATGCCCCGGACGTCGTCGAATACCGGGTGACCGGGTGGACACGGTCCCAGCTGGAATGCCTGCTTGCGGCGATGGGCACCGGCCCTCGCGCCATCCTGCGCGACAAGGGCACCCCGGGGGCGGCCGAGCTTGGCCTGCTCGATCCCGCCACGTCCGACGATGCGATTTTGGCGGCGATGGTCACGCACCCGATCCTGGTGAACCGCCCGATCGTCGTGACGCCCCAAGGCACCCGGCTGTGCCGCCCCTCGGTAAGTGGTGCTGACCCTGCTCGATCACTTGCCGGCAACCTTCACCAAGGAAGATGGCGAAGTGGTCCGGCTGTAACCGTCGCTACAACTCAAGCCGCGCGGTCAGGCGGATGTCCCGCCCGGCGAGCGGTGCGTAGTCCTTGAGGAATGAGGCGTGCCGCCGGGCGTTCACGTCGAAAATGTTATTGGCCTGCAGGATGAAACTCAGCGGCCGGTGCTCGCCCCATGGCCGCCAGCCGAGTTCGGCGTTGACCATGGTATAGCCCGGTGTCGGCGTTTCATTGGCGGAAACGCGATTTTGCGCAGTGACCTGCTCGACTTCGCCGCGCAGATCCCACCTGGGCGAGGTCAGCCCAAGGCCGCCCAGCACGCGCAGCGGCGGGATGCGCGGTGCGGGACCGACGCCCGTTATCGTCGCATGAACCCAGTCACCCAAAGCATCGGCGGATAGTTTCCAATCGCCGAATTTCGCCAAAGTGACGCTGGCCTGCGCCTCGAACCCGTACCAGCGCGCAGCGGCCTGACGAATCCGGTAAACCGGCAGGCCATCCACGATCGCGCCGGTGCGATCCTCGTAGACGAAGTTGTGGAACCAGGTGTGATAGGCCGAGGCTTCGAAGGTATAACGCGGGCCGCCGCCGCGCAGGATCGCCTCGACGCTGGTTGCGCGTTCGATGCCGAGTGCGGGATCGCCCACCTCGAACGTTGCGGTCCCGGCGTGTGGCCCGTTGGCGAACAGTTCCTCGGCCGCCGGCGCGCGCTGCGTGCGTGACAGGTTCATCGCCACCTTCCAGCCCGGTGCGACCGCATAGGACGCGCCGCCGGACGCCGAAAATGTGTCGAAGCTGCGCTTGCCCACGAAGAACAGCGGCTGGCTAGCGGTCGGCAGCGCGGTCAGCGCGGAATGTTCGTAGCGCGCGCCCGCTTCCAGTTTGACCGCGCCAAGGTCTAGCTGCTGCAGGGTAAACAGGCCCAGTTGCTGCGTGCCGTTCTTCGGCAGAAACGCCTCGTCACCGATCACGTTGAAATCGCGGTTGAGGTACTGGACCCCGGTAACGCCTTTCCACGCGCCGCGCTGGGCCTGCGCCAGCTCCAGCCGGGCTTCGAACCCCTGGTTGAGGAACGTGGTGCCGACCGCGCCTGACGGATCAAGTTCGGCGTGCACGTAGTCAGCATAGCCGAAGCGGAAGCTGAGCTTGTCGATCACGCTGCCGCCGGCCTTGATCACGGCGCGCAAATCGATCCGGTCCTGCCGCAACTGCAGCCGGGGCGCATCCTGCCCTTCGCCGGGCGCGGTGGCGAAGCGGATCGGCACGCCATAGCGGCTGTCGGTGTGGGTATAGGATACGCCGATATTGCCGAAGTCGTTAATGTAGGCCGCGCCAACGCCTGCCGTCCAGGTGCGGGCGGACGAGTTGGGCAGCGTACCCTGTACCGCTGCGCTGCTGGCGTAATCGATGCCCGCAGCCGGGTTCGCGGCGGCGGTAGTCAGCGCTTGCGCGCGCAAGGCCTGGGTCAGCGCAGGGCCGCCGATCTTCAGGTCGTCGCTCTGGTCAAAGCTGCCGTCGGCATGGATCACGAAGCCCGCGCCCCCTGCAGTAACGCCCAGCGGCACTTCGACCGTCCCCGCCAGCGAGCGTTGATTGGCGGCCGAAGCATAAGTGCCGATCGCGCCGACATGGACGGGTTCGGTGGGAATCGTGGTCGGAATGCGCCGGTCGATCACGTTGACGACACCCCCGATTGCCGACGAGCCGAACAGCAGCGATTGCGGCCCGCGCAGCACCTCGATCCGTTCGGCGAGCAACGGATTGACCACTGCGGCGTGATCGACCGAGGTGTTGGACACATCGATCGAGCCGATCCCGTCGGACAGCACGCGGACCCGTTCGCCCTGAAGCCCGCGCAGTACCGGGCGTGATGCGGTCGGCCCGAACGAGGTCGCCGAAACACCCGGGGTCTTCGCCAGCGTATCGCCGATCGAGGGCCGGATCGCCTGATCGAGCGCGGCGCCCTGGATCACTGCGACGCTTGACAGCGCATCCTGCCGGTTCTGCGACAGGACGCCGGTAACGACGATGTCGGCCGGGGTGTGCCGGTGCGGGTCGTTGTCGGTGCCCGCAGGTGCGGTATCCTGCGCATAGGCGACTGCGGACGACAGGCAGGCTACCAGCATCGGGCCTGCGACAAGGCGGTTTCGGATCATGGGGTTTCCGTCGAATGAACTTTTCTGGGGCATTTGCGCGGCGCCGGACCAGCCCCTTGTCCTTGCCCCGCGATGTTGGTCGTACCGCAGCGCAACACATGTTACAATATCTCATTACACGCCGATTTTGCAATGCCTCTGCAACGGCCCTGCAAGGCCGTTGCACCGGCTTTCAAACCCTGTGGAACACCAGCGCTTTGCGGGTTCCGCTTGCGGCCCACAATTCCTATATGACACCCATGTCCGAGAACTCCGCAAGCAATCCGAACACCAACGCCTATGGCGCCGATTCCATCAAGGTCCTCAAAGGCCTTGATGCGGTGCGCAAGCGCCCCGGCATGTATATCGGCGATACCGACGATGGTTCAGGGCTGCACCACATGGTGTTCGAAGTGTCCGACAACGCGATCGACGAAGCGCTGGCGGGGCACTGTGACCTGGTGCTGATCGAACTCAATCCCGATGGCTCGGTCAGCGTGGAAGACAACGGCCGCGGCATTCCCACCGGTATCCATACCGAGGAAGGCGTATCGGCGGCCGAAGTCATCATGACCCAGTTGCATGCCGGCGGCAAGTTCGAGAACACGTCGGACGACAATGCCTACAAGGTGTCCGGCGGCCTCCACGGGGTCGGCGTCTCGGTGGTCAACGCGCTGTCGGAATGGCTGGAACTGACCATCTGGCGCGACGGGCAGGAACACTGGATGAAGTTCGCCCTCGGCGATGCCGTGGCGCCGCTCAAGCTGGTCGGCCCCGCGCCGGACAACGGCAAGGGCGCGCCCAAGAAGGGCACCCGCGTGACCTTCTTCGCCAGCCACGAGACGTTCAAGAACGTCACCGAGTTCGATTTCGAGAAGCTGGAACACCGCTACCGCGAACTGGCCTTCCTTAATTCCGGCGTGCGCATCCTGCTGCGCGACAACCGGCACGAGGAGGTCAAGGAGCACGACCTGTATTACGAAGGCGGGATCGCCGCGTTCGTGAAGTGGCTCGATCGCAACAAGCAGCCGCTGCTGCCCGATCCGATCGCGATTTCGGCCCACCGCGACGGGATCGGCATCGACGTCTCGCTGGAGTGGAACGACAGCTATTACGAAAACGTGCTGTGCTTCACCAACAACATCCCGCAGCGCGATGGCGGCACCCACCTGGCCGCGTTCCGCGCGGCATTGACCCGCACGCTCAACGTCTGGGCCGAAAAGTCGGGGATGTTGAAGAAGGAGAAGATCACCCTTTCCGGCGAAGACATGCGCGAAGGGCTGACCGCCATAGTCTCGGTCAAGCTGCAGGATCCGAAGTTCTCGTCACAGACCAAGGACAAGCTGGTCTCCTCCGAAGTGCGCCAGCCGCTGGAAAGCCTGATGAGCGACAAGCTGGTCGAGTGGCTGGAAGAAAACCCGGCTTACGCCAAGTCGGTGATCCAGAAGGTGATCGACGCCGCCGCCGCCCGCGAAGCGGCGCGCCGCGCGCGCGAACTGACCCGCCGCAAGGGCGCAATGGACATCGCCAGCCTGCCCGGCAAGCTGGCCGATTGCCAGGAACGCGATCCGGCCAAGTGCGAACTGTTCCTGGTCGAAGGCGATTCGGCTGGCGGGTCGGCCAAGCAGGGGCGTGACCGGCATTATCAGGCGATCCTGCCGCTCAAGGGCAAAATCCTCAATGTTGAGCGCGCCCGGTTTGACCGGATCATCGGTTCCAAGGAAGTCGGCACGCTGATCCAGGCGATGGGCACCGGCATCCGCGACGAGTTCACCCTCGCCAAGCTGCGCTACCACAAGATCGTCATCATGACCGACGCCGATGTCGACGGCGCGCATATCCGCACGCTGCTGCTGACGTTCTTCCACCGCCAGATGCCGGAAATCATCCGCAACGGCCACCTCTTCATCGCCCAGCCGCCGCTGTACAAGGTCGCCAAGGGCCGCTCGGAAGTCTACCTCAAGGACGGCCCGGCGCTGGACCGTTACCTGGTCGAGGCGGGGCTGGCTGGCCGCGTGCTCGAAACGCAGGGCGGCGCGCGCGGCGGGGCCGAGCTGCAGGCGCTGGTCGAGCATGCCCTGCGCCTGCGGGCGCTGATGGGCTTCGTGCCGCGCCGCTACAGTCCCGCCATTGTCGAAGCACTGGCGATGGCGGGTGTGCTCAACCCCGAGCTGGACCGCGCCGGGCGCGAGGCTGCGCTGGCCCGTTCGGCGATCTGGCTCGATGCCGGCGACCGCGAGGCGCGGTGGAGCGCAGAACTGACCGAAGAAGGCGCAGTGCTGGTCAAGCGGGTCTGGCGCGGGGTGACCGACGCCTACCTGATCGAAGCCAGCTTCCTGACCAGCGCCGAAGCCCGCAAGCTGGCGCGGCTGGCGATCGAAAACGTCGAAGTCTATGCCGCGCCGGTCCGGCTGGTCAAATCGGCCGGCGCCGCCGCCGAAGCGCCCGAACCGGAAGCCGCCGTTGACGAGCCCGAGGACCAGGCCATCGCGGCCCGTCCCTCCGCCGCGAAGGACCAGATCACCCGCCCGTCCGAACTGCTCGATGCGGTGATGGCGGCCGGGCGCAAGGGCCTGTCGATTGCGCGCTACAAGGGCCTGGGCGAAATGAATGCCGACCAATTGTGGGAAACCACGCTTGATCCGGACAACCGCATTCTCCTGCAAGTCAAGGTCGAGGACGCCGATGTGACCGACGAGATCTTCACCCGCCTGATGGGCGACATCGTCGAACCGCGCCGCGAATTTATTCAGGAAAATGCGCTGAACGTGGCCAACCTGGACGTGTGACCCACAATTACACTGAATGCTCTTGCAGTTCGCCCTGCAACTTGTAATTTCAGCTGGCGGGTTTTAGTCAGAAGGTCCGGGATTTTTGCTCCAGTTCCTGAGTGGCGGCGGCCAGATGGCCGAAGCCATAAATGCACACGACTGGTCATCCTCACCGCTTGGCGCCCCGGCGGACTGGGACGACATGCTTAAAACCACCGTTAGCATGATACTGAACTCGCGCTTCCCCATGTGCCTGATGTAGGGGGCCGAGCAGATCACCATCGCCAACGACGCATTTCTGCCGATCCATGGCGTCAAAGGGACCGGGCTGGGCGTCCCGTTCCGGGCGCTATGGCCTGAAGTCCTGGAGTACATCGAACCCCTTGCGGATCGTGCCTTTGCCGGCGAGGCCACGTTCATCGAGGATTGCCCGCTGACGATCGAACGCGGCGGCGGCCCGGAACAGGCGTGGTTCACGTTCTGCTACAGCGCGGTGCGCGATGCCCATGGCCGGGTGGTGGGAGTGCTCGACACGGTGGTCGAAACCACCGCCAAAGTTCACGCGGAACGGATGGCCCGGGTTATCGCCGAGGAACTTGCCCACCGGATCAAGAACAGCTTTGCCGTCCTTCAGGCCATCGCCAGCCAGACCTTTCGCGGAGACGCCGCCACGCCCGAGGCGCGCAAGAGCTTTGAAGCACGGATCGCGGCGATGGCCCGCGCGCAGGACCTGATTTTGCAGGAAAACTGGGATTACGCCGATATTGCCATCGTCATCGCCGAAGCGCTGCGCCCCTTCCAGGACGATCTCGCCCGCTTCGATATCGCCGGCCCGGCTGTGACGATCAGGGACCGTCAGGCACTGTCGCTCGCGCTGGGCATCCACGAACTGGCAAGCAATGCGGCCAAATACGGCGCGCTGTCGATGCCCGGTGGTACCGTGACAATTACCTGGGAAGCGGGCACCCATGGCAGCGACGATCCATTCGTTCTGCGATGGGAGGAACAGGGCGGCCCTGTGCCCGCCGTCCGCAGCCGCACCGGGTTCGGCGCGCGCCTGATCGAACGGGTGATGCCTGCCGAATTCCACGGTCAAGGCATCGTCGAATTGCCGCTTACCGGGTTGCGGTTCACGCTGACCACGAAGATGGCTCACCTGATCGAGCCGGATATCCTGCGGCAAGCGATAATCCCCGCCTGAAGTCTTTGCAGGGCAACAAATCCCGGCTTTAATCCCGTCCATGCCGCCACGACTCACCATGCTGGGGCGCTTGACCATCGCCGGCCTGCTGATGAGCCTTGCGGGTCTGCTTGGCGGGTGTGCGACCACTCCGCCACGTGCGCCAGTGGCCCCGGTTACGGTCGGGATCGCTGCGATCAACGATTTCCACGGCACCCTCGAACCGCCGCGCCAATCGGTGTTCGTGCCCGACGCCAAGGGGCAGATGATCGGCGTACCGGCCGGCGGGGCGGCGTGGCTGGCATCGGCGATCGACAGCGTCCGCGCGAAATATCCCAACCACCTGACGGTTTCGGCGGGCGACCTCATCAGCGCCTCGCAGATCGCCTCGTCGCTGTATCTCGACGAGCCGGCGATCGGCGTTGCCAACCGCATCGGGCTGGATTTCAACGCGGT
>JANLUV010000199.1:0-2259 GCA_031363685.1 Alphaproteobacteria bacterium
GTCCCGCGTCGCCCGCGCGCTGGACCGGCGGATTCGAGCCGGAAATTTCCGGCCTTGGCAACTGGCTGATCGCGCCCGACACGCTGACCGCCCGCACGGCCGTGGCTGATCGGGCGAGCGGTGAAGCCGCCCCTGCCGCGACGGCCGTGTTTGCCCCATGGGGCCTGCCGGTAAAATAGCCGGGCGCAGTGATCGCTTCCGGCCCGCATATCGCGCCAATTCACTCGTACGCCCGCACCACGTAAGGCTGGTTGTCGTTGCCGGTCAGTTCAATGATTGTTCGCCGCACGGTGCGTGCGCCGGTGCCATCCGTCGCCTCGACGACGACCGTCAGCGGGCGGCGGATCAACTGCGTGGCATTGTCGCCCAGTTCGATCGCGGTGCGCTGGCCGGCCTGTTCGCGCTGCCGCTCGATCGCTTGCGGGTTACCCTCGCCGCCGCCCAGCATCACGCCGATCGCGCGGGGCTGGGCAAAGCGGGCATCGAACCCGCCGCGCCCGAAATGGGCGGAAACAAACGGCCGGATGCGATCGATCGCCGGCTGGTCCCAGCCGCGGATCACGGTCAATTCCTCCAGCGATTGCGGCGGGCCGTTGCGCGGGTGCACCCCGCGACCATTATAATAGAGCGATTCGGCCCCGTCGGGGCGCGGCTCGTCGTCATCGTCGGTCCAGTCGAGCAGCGAATCGGCAGCATTGCGCGCCCGCTCGCCGGTCAGACCGGCAGCTTCGACCAGCGCCGTGGCCAAATCCTCGTCGAGCAGGTTGAGCGGAACCTTGCCGCGCTCGTCCTCGATGCGGATGCGGATGCGCGTGCCGCCGAAGGTTGCCTCGTGGATCCGCCCGTCGATTGACCAGCGCATGGCGCGATCGCGCACCAGCAGGCCATCGAGCGCCAGTGCCAGCCCGGCATCGGCCGCCGCGCTGGTCCGGGCCTGCCCGACTTCGGCCGCCGCATCCCCGACCAGGGTGCGGTTGCCTTCGACCAGCGTGAGCGAGATCATCGCGAACACCGCGATCGCGGCCACCGCGGCAACCGTGGCATAGCCGCGTTCCCGGGTGCGCGCGCCGCGGTGCCGGTTCACGGCATCTTGCCTTGCGTCTTGAACGGTTCGAGCGTGCGGATCTTGGCGCGCAGTTCCTCGGTCACGGCGCGCGCGTCGTCGGCGGTGCGCAGCACATGCGGCTTGATCAGCACCAGCAATTCGGTGCGGGACTGAGTTTTGTCATGGTTGCCGAACAGCAACCCGCCGACCACCGGGATGCGCGAGAGCAGGGGCAGCCCGTTCTTGCCCAGCGAGCTGGAATCGCGGAACAACCCGCCCAGCGTAACGACCTGCCCATCCTGCACCGCGATGGTGGTGGCGATCCGGCGGGTCGAGATGATCGGCGAACTGATCCCGGCGATCGATCGCTTGGAAATGTCGCTGACTTCCTGCGCGATGTCGAGCAGCACCAGCCCGCCCGCGTTGACGCGCGGAGTGACCTTCAGGATCACGCCGGTATCGCGGTATTCGATCGAGTTCACGATCGGCGCGGTTCCGCTGACCGTGCTCTGGGCCGACTGGGTCTGGATCGGCACCTGATCGCCCACCTGCAGCGCCGCCGTCTGGTTGTTGAGCACGACCAGCTTTGGCGCCGAGACGACCTTGACGTTGGTGCGCTGCTCCAATGCATTGAGCGTGGCGGAAATGTCCGAGGTCGACAGCATGTAGGAAAACCCGGGGAAGTTCTGCACCGGCGTCCGGGTCGTCCCTTCCGACATGGCGAAGCTGCTGGTCCCCTGGGTGAAGTTCCACTGCACGCCGTACTTCAGCTCGTCGTTCAGGGTCACTTCGGTAATCGCCGCTTCGATCAGCACCTGATACGGCGGCACGTCAAGCTTGCGCAGCGCGTCTTCGACCACCGCAAATTCGCGCGGAGACCCGAACACCACCACCGCGTTGTTGGTCTCGTCGCTGGTGATCGATACTTGCGGCGCGCGTCCGGCATTTCCGCCGCTGCCGTTCTGGCCGTTCTGGCCGTTCGCGCCGGGGCTGGCGGAGTTCTGGCCTTCGAGCGGGCGCGGGTTGGCGGCGTCCTGCTGGCCGGGGGGCCTGTAGCCCGCGTCACCGGGGCTCGCCGCGAACGGATCGGTGTTACCGCTGCCCCCGCCCGAATTATCCGACCGGCCGAACGCGGCGTTGAGCGTCTTGGCCAGATCGCGTGAGCGCCCGTTCTGGACCCGGTAGACGTACAGACGCGCTTCGTTGTTGCTGCC
>JANLUV010000285.1:0-6550 GCA_031363685.1 Alphaproteobacteria bacterium
ACGTCGCGCTGGCCTTCAAGGCCCTCACCTTCTTCTATCTCGGGCTGTGCCTCATCGTCGTCGGGACCGGGCTGCTGAAGCCGTGGCAAATGGCCGAATCCGGGTAGATCACTAACCGGTTGTTCACCTTTTTTGGCGATAGCGGGGGTGAACGGCGCAGGAACTTGTGCGGAAAGGGGACAGGCACGTCCCGTTGCCACCCGAGTCCGGCGCGAAGCCGAGGATTTTGCCCGATGCCGATCAACCGCTTTACCAGGCTGCTTGCCGGCACCGCCGTGGCGAGCCTTGCCTTGAGTGGTTGTGCCTCGGGCGGATCAGGCCCGCAGCTGCCGCCCGCCTCGTTCGTGGCGATGCAGGAAGGTCCGGGCGAAGACTATGTGATCGGCCCGCTGGATGAGCTGACCATCTTCGTGTGGCGCAATCCCGAACTGGGTGCGAGCGTGCAGGTGCGGCCCGACGGGCGTATCACGACCCCGCTGATCACCGACATGCCGGCCGTGGGCAAGACCCCGTCGATGCTGGCGGAGGACATCAAGCTCCAGCTTTCGCAATATATCCAAGAGCCGCTGGTCTCGGTTATCGTCAACAAGTTTGCCGGCACTTTCAGCCAGCAGGTGCGCGTTGTAGGGGCGACGACCAAGCCGGCCTCGATCCCGTCCCGCGCCAACATGACCGTGCTCGATGCGATGATCGCGGTGGGCGGTTTGTCGGAATACGCCGCCGGCAACCGCGCCAAGCTGATCCGTTTCGACAAGGAAAGCGGGCGCCAGCGCGAATTTGCGCTGCGGCTGGGTGATTTGCTCAGGAAGGGCGAGAGCAAGGCCAACGTCATGCTGAAGCCGGGCGACGTCATCATCATCCCCGAGAGCACGTTCTGAGGGTCGGGTTGAGCGTGGGGGCATCATCTTGACCAGCAGCATCCTCGACGAGGCCCGCGCCGCGCTGTTCAGCGTGTGGCATCGCCGCTGGCTGGCGCTGGCGGTGGCGTGGGGCGTCTGCATGATCGGCTGGCTGGCCGTGGCGACCGTGCCCAACAGCTACCAAGCCAAGGCCCGCATCGTCGTCCAGCTGGACGATCCGCTGGCCGAACAGATCGGCATCGGCGTGGGCGACCGCAAGCGCGACATGGACCGCGTGCGGCAGACCCTGACCAGCGCGATCAACCTGGAGAAGGTGGTCCGTTCGACCCGGCTGGGCGATAGCGTGACCACCCCGCGCCAGATGGAAGCCAAGGTCCTGGCGCTGGGCAAGGCGGTTAAAGTCGTCAGCCAGCAGGACAACCTGTTCGAGATCGGCGCCACCTCGACCGACGGCAGCCTGTCGGACGCGGAGAGCGCCAAGCTGGCGCACGACATCGTCCAGAAGATGATCGACATCTTCCGCGAGGAGAACCTTGTCGGCGGGCGCGGCCAGATGACCGAAACGATCGAATTCATGAACCAGCAGCTGGGCGACCGGCAGAAGCAGCTGGAATCGGCCGAGCAGCGCCGCCTGGGGTTCGAGGCGAAGTATCCCGAACTGGCGCAGGGCGGACCCTCGCTGGTCCAGCGGCTTGAGGCAAGCCGCGCCGAGATGCGCGGGATCGATGCCGACATGGCCGCCTCGCAAAGCGCGTTGGCCGCGATCAGCGGACAGCTGTCGGGCACGCCGCAGTCGCTCGCCGGGCCGGGCGGGGGCGGGGCCAAGGGCGCGCTGGCACAGGCCCAGCAGGAACTCGCCGGAATGCGCGCGCGCGGGCTGACCGACAGCCACCCCGATGTGATTGCGGCGAAGAACCAGGTGGAGCAGCTACGTCAGGCGGCCGCGAGCGAAGGTCCGGGCGGGGGCATCCCCAATCCGGCGTACAGCTCGCTCCAGTCGATCCGCGCGCAGAAGCAGGCGGACCTGCAGGCGCTGCAATCGCGCCGCGCCTCGACCCAGGCGGACCTGGCGCAGATCGGCTCGCAGCAGATCTCCAACCCCGAAGTCGCCGCCGAAGCGCAGCGGATCAGCCGCGATTACGACGTGCTCAAGCAGCAGTACGACAAGCTGCTGCAGGACCGCGAGGAGCTGCGCCTGCGCGGGCAGGTGGAAACCGAGCGCAGCGCAGTCAAGTTCCAGGTGATCGATCCGCCGACCAGCCCGCGCTCTCCGGTCGCGCCGAACCGGCCGATGCTGCTGATCGGCGTGCTGATCGTCGGGCTGGGCGCGGGGGTCGCGGCGGCGTTTGCGATCGGTCAGATCCGTTCGACCTTCCAGACCACCACGCGGCTGGAGAAGGCGTTCACCCTGCCGGTGCTTGGCGCGATTTCGCACACGCTGACCGATGCGGGGCGCGACCTGCGGGCCAAGCGGCTCAAGTATTTCATCGGCGCCAGCGCGGCGCTCGGGGGGATCTTCGTGTTGATGCTCGCCGCCGAGTTCGTCCAGCGCGGCATGGTGGCATGAGGGACCAGGCGATGACCGAACACCGCAAAATCCCCGTGCCGGGCGCCGAAACCGGAAAATCCTCGGTCGAGCGGGCGCTCGAAGGCTTTGATCTGAGCAAGATCGGCGGGATCGCCCGGCCGGGAGCAGTGCCGGCCGCCGCGCCGCGCCAAGTTGTACAGGCGCTGGCCGAGCCGGTGGTGGAAGTGCCGCTGGTGCAAGATCGTGCGGCGGAAGCGCCGGTTCACGCCCCGGCGCCGATGCGCGAAGCGCCGGTTGCTGGTCCCGCTCATGCTTCGCTGCCGCCAGCGCGCGAGCCGGTGCGGTTCAGCGATGTGCGCCACGCGATCGATCGCAAGCGGCTGCGTGCGCAAGGGATGATCGAACCCGAAGGCAGCGTGAGCGGGCTGCTGGAGGAATTCCGGATCATCAAGCGCCAGCTGCTGCTGCAGTCGGGCGAACTGGTGCGGGCCAGCCGCAAGGCCGGGGGGAACGGTGCGGCAGGCCAGCGCGTGCTGATCTGCTCGCCGCTGCCGGGCGAGGGCAAGACGTATTGCGCGGTCAACCTGGCGCTGGCGATAGCGGCCGAAAAGGAAAGCGAAGTCGTGCTGCTCGATGCCGATTTTGCCAAGCCATCGGTGTTGTCGACGCTGGGGCTGCCGGGTGGCCCGGGCCTGATGGACGCGCTGACCGATCCCGCGATCGACGTGGCGCAATGCGTGATCGGCACCGACGTGCCGGGCCTGTGGGTGCTGCCCGCAGGCAATGCGACCAATTCCGACACCGAATTCCTCGCATCGTCGCGGACCCCGGCAGTGCTGGAGCGGCTGACCGAAGGGGCGCCGCACCGCATCGTGATCTTCGATTCCCCGCCTGCGCTGGCCGCATCGCCGGCGGCGGAACTGGCCAGGTATGTCGGGCAGGCGGTGGTCATCGTGCGGGCCGACCGGACCGGGCAGGGCGCGCTGGAAGACGCGATCTCGCTGCTGGCGGCCTGCCCGAACATTTATCTGCTGCTCAATGCCGTGCAGTTCTCGCCGAGCGGCCGGCGGTTCGGATCGTACTATGGGTACGGCGGCTAAGATGGACCGCAGCAACCATTCGCTGATCGCGCTGGCCATGGGGAGCCTGCTGTTGGCCGCGCTGCCCGGCGGTGCGGCGGCGCAGTCGCTCGATTATGGTTCGGGGGGCGGCGGTTCCGGCGACGGCGCAGTCTCGGCCGGTGCAGTCTCGGCCGGTGCGGATGGCCCGGGCGAGGAAGCCGCAACCGATCCGCGCGCCCCGCGTTCCGGCAGGAACGGCCGCCGCGAACGGATGAGACTCACGCCGTATATCGAGGCGAACCAGATCTTTTCCGCCCAGCTTTCGCCCCGCCATGAAGTGCTGACCTGGACCACGGTGGCGGCCGGGGTGGACGGGCACATCAAGGGTCGCAACAGCGAAGCCTCGTTCTCGGCCCGCTATGAACACCGGTTTGGCTGGGGCAAGTCCGACAACAGCGATACCATCAGCGGCCTTGTCCGGGGTAGCGTCGCGCTGGTGCCGCAGGCGGTCAGCTTTGAGGCGGGCGGTCTTGCCACCCGCACCTCGATCGATGTCAACGGCGCCAGCCTGCCGGGCGGATATGACCGCTCGCGTGCGACAAATCTCTATTCGGTCTATGCCGGGCCGAGTGTCAAAACCCATGCCGGCGATGTGGCCGTGACCGGATCGTACCGGATCGGCTATACCCAGGTCGGCACCAGCAATAATGTGGTGGCCAGCGGCGTGCCGGCGGGCGGCGATGTGTTCGATCACAGCACCACCCATATGGCCGATGTCCACGCCGGGGTCAGCCCCGGCGAAGTACTGCCGGTCGGCATCGGCGTGGGAGCGGGCTTCTACCAGGAAAATATCGCCAACCTCGATCAGCGGGTGCAGGACTTCCATGCCCGGGCCGACGTGACCGTGCCCGTCAGCCAGAGCGTGGCGGTGGTTGGCGGGGTCGGTTACGAGAAGGTCGAGATTTCCAGCCGCGATGCGGTGCGCGATGCGAACGGGGTGCCGCTGGTCGGAGGCAACGGTCGCTATGTCACCGACAACAGCAGGCCGCGCCAGATCGCCTATGAATCCAGCGGGCTGATCTGGGACGTTGGCGTGATCTGGCGGCCCAGCCGCCGGACCGCGTTCGAGGCGCACTATGGCCGCCGCTATGGATCGGAGACAATCTATGGTTCGTTTGGCTGGCGGCCGACTTCGCGCAGCGCGTTCAACCTTTCGGTCTATGACAACGTCGCGGGCTTTGGCGGGCAGGTTAACCGCGCGCTGGTGGCGCTGCCGACCGATTTCGAGGCGAGCCGTGATCCCGTAACCGGCGACATCAACGGCTGCGTCACCCCCGGGGCCGCGCAGAGCGGCGCGGCCGGAGCATCACCGATCGGTGGCGGGAACTGCATCACCGGCGCGCTTGGCTCGGTCCGTTCGGCAACCTTCCGCGCGCGCGGCGTGCAGGGCAGTTATTCGCTTGATCTTGGCCGGCTGGGCATGGGCGTGGCCGCCGGGTACGATCGGCGCAAATTCATCGCCGCGCCGGGCACGGTGCTGGCCCGCGCCAACGGCGTAACCGACACGAACACCTGGGTCTCGGCGTGGCTGAATGGCCGGATCGACCGGAATTCGAGCTTTGGCACCTATATTTATGCCGACTGGTATCACAGCGGGTTCGCCGCCGACGGCGACGGACAGGCCTATGGCATCGCCGCGCGCTACAGCCGGTCGATCACCCAACACCTCTCGGCCCACGCCGCGCTGGCGCTGCAGGGCATCACGCGTGAGCGGGTCGAGGATATCTGGAATGCGTCCGCCATTGTCGGCGTGCGCTATTCCTTCTGAGCACCTCTATCTGATTACCGGGCCCAAGACAGGGTTAGGAGATGGCAATGTACGATGAATTCTATGGCTTCACCGGCCGCCCGTTCCAGCTAACGCCTGATCCGGCATTCTATTTCGAGAGCCTGACTCACCGCAAGGCGCTGTCGTATCTGGGCTATGGCCTGGCGCAGGGCGAGGGGTTCATCGTCATCACCGGCGAAGTCGGCGCGGGCAAGTCCACACTGGTCGCGCACCTGATGGCGACGATCGATCCGGCCCGGCTGACCGCCGCGCAAGTGGTGACCAGCGCGCTGAACGGCGATGAGCTGATCCACGTGGTCGCGCAGGCGTTCGGGCTGATGATCGACGGGCATGACAAGGCCTCCGCGCTCGCTGCGATCGAGGGCCTGCTGCATGCCGAGGCCCGCGCCGGGCGCCGCTGCCTGCTGGAGGTGGACGAAGGGCAGAACCTGTCGATCGAGGCGCTGGAAGAACTGCGGATGCTGTCCAACTTCCAGCTTGGCGCGCAGCCGCTGCTGCAGACGCTGCTGCTGGGCCAGCCCGAATTCCGCGAGCTGATCCAGACCAGCCCGGAACTGGAACAGCTGCGCCAGCGCGTGATCGCCGCGCACCATCTTGACGCCATGGAGCCGGACGAGGTCCAGCCCTATGTCGAGCACCGCCTGAAGCTGGTTGGCTGGCGGGGTCGGCCGACGTTTGATACCGAGGTGTTTGCCGAACTGCACCGGGTCAGCGGCGGGGTGCCGCGCAAGATCAACCAGATCGCCAACCGCGTCCTGCTGCTGGGCGCGGTCGAGCAGATCGATCATATCGACACCGAGGCCTTCGCCCGCGTGCTGGCGGAACTGGCGGCCGATACGGCGCTGCCGCTCGCCCGGCCGCAACCGCCCAAGGCCGCCCCGGTGCCGGAAGTCCAGCCTGCCCCGGTTGGCGCCGCCGATCCTGTGCCCGTTGCGATCGACGCGGTATCCTATGCCGAGATGCGCGGCGCCCTGGCCGAGCGCGACGCCCAGATTGCCGAGTTGCAGCAGGCGCTGATCGAACTGGCCAACCATGTCGAGCACCAGCCCGACGGCGCGGCGCCGGCCAAGCGCCTGGCCGCGCTGGAAACCCGGCTGGTCGAGCAGGAAGCCACGGTCAAGCACACCCTGGGCATGCTGATCGAGTGGCTTGAATCCGACCAGAAGGCGGCGGCCTAAGCGGTTGACAGGAGTGCCTCCCGTGGACCTCATCAACGGCCCCGTTGACCTCATCAATGGCCCCGTTGACCTCA
>JANLUV010000331.1:0-2097 GCA_031363685.1 Alphaproteobacteria bacterium
ATGCCGCCGAGGCGCAGGGCTTGCGCTTTCCCCTGACGCTGGGCGGCAAGGGTTCGGCCACGGTCGGCGGGCTGATTTCGACCAATGCGGGCGGCACTCAGGTGCTGCGCCACGGATCCATGCGGGCGCTGGTGCTGGGGCTGGAGGCGGTGCTGGCCGACGGCAGCGTGTTTTCAGGCCTGACCCCGCTGAAGAAGGACAACCGCGGGTTTGACCTCAAGCAGTTGCTGATCGGCTCGGAAGGCACGCTCGGGATCATCACCGCGGCGACCGTGCGCCTTGTCCCGGCGGCGGCCGGGCGCGTGGTGATCTGGGCCGGGGTGCCGACGCTGCACATGGCCCGCGCGCTGCTGCTGCACTGCGACGATGCGATGGGCGCGGCGCTGGAGGGGTTCGAGGTTGTACCGCGCACCAGCCTGACGGCAGTGCTGGCGCATGTGCCCACCGCGCGGCGGCCGCTTGCCGGCGATCATGCGTGGAACGTGCTGATCGAAGTGGTGGCTGACCAGGCGAACGTCGATAACTTGCGCGACCGGGCCGAGGGGATGATTGCCGCAGCGTTCGCCGCCGGGCTGGTCGAAGACGCGGTCTTCTCGGCCAACGAGACGCAGGCGCAGGCGTTCTGGGCTTTGCGCGAATCGGTCCCGCAGGCCGAACGCGCGAAAGGGCCCGCATTGCAGCACGACATTTCGGTTGCGGTGGAGCGGATGCCCGACTTCGTCGATCATGCCGTGGCCGAAGTGGAGGCGGCATTCCCGGGGACCGAGGCGATCGCGTTCGGCCACCTGGGTGACGGCAACGTCCATTTCCACGTGATCGCGCCGCCGGGTACCGACGGTCTCGCGTGGGAAACCGGGCCGGGCAAGGAAATCAGCCACAAGGTCTATGACATGGTCACCGCGTGGGGCGGCTCGATCTCGGCCGAGCACGGCATCGGCCAGCTCAAGCGGGCGGATCTGGAGCGGTTCGGCGACCCGGTGGCGCTGGCCATGATGCGCCGGGTGAAGGCTGCGCTGGACCCGCAGGGCCTGCTCAATCCGGGCAAGATCTTGACAGTTCCGTGACTACATCTGCGGGTTGCGCCGGTTAGCGCCAACGCCTAAAGCCGCGCCGTTAATAAAGCCGCCCATCCTGCTGACGGTTCTTGTCAGCTGGCGGGGGGGCCGGCAACCGGAGAGATTACGATGGCCAGCGCGCCGCAACCCAACCTGCCCGTGTTCTACCAGGACCTGACGCCGCTCAACAGCCGCGACCACGCGACGTGGAAGAGCCGTTCGACCGACCGGGCGCCGTGGCTCGCCGGGTTCCACGCCGTGCCGCTGACGGTCGAGGAATTCCCCGCCGCCGCCCGCAACTTCCCGATCGTGTTTTCGACCGGTGACGCGCCGGTGCCGCTGGCGCTGATGGGCCTGAACGAAGGCACCAACGTGTTCGTCGATGCCGACGGCAAGGTGACCGAGAACATCTATATTCCGGCCTACGTCCGCCGTTATCCGTTCCTCCTTGCCAAGCTGACGCCGAATAGCGACGAGCTGTCGCTGTGCTTCGATCCCAGCACCGACCTGGTCGGCGAATTTGACGAAGGCAACGCGCTGTTCGACGGCAGCGAGGCAAGCGAGAACACCAAGGCACTGCTCGGCTTCTGCGAGCAGTTCGAGCAGGCCGGGATGAAGACCCAGGCGTTCATCGAGGAATTGACCAAGCACAAGCTGCTGATGGACGGCGAAGTCGCGATCCAGCAGGAAGGTGTCGAGCAGCCGTTCATCTATCGCGGCTTCCAGATGATCGATCAGGCCAAGCTGCGCGAGGTCCGTGGTGACCTGCTGCGCACCTGGAACCAGAACGGCATGCTGCCGCTGGTTTACGCCCACTTGTTCTCGCTTGAACTGATTCGCGAAATCTTCGGGCGTCAGGTTCAGCAGGGCAAGGGCCCGGTGCCAGTGCCGGCGAACGCTCCGGCGGCCTGATCCTGATCCCATTAATTGCCGTGATTTCCGAGTCGTGAAAAGTTCAACTTCACTCGAAATCACTTCATGCCCAAAAAACATCGGAATCCGGCGGCCAAACCGCCCGATACTTGGTATCGGCGACAAACAG
>JANLUV010000352.1:0-2191 GCA_031363685.1 Alphaproteobacteria bacterium
TGGCGAAGCGGTGGCGCAGCAGGAATTCAAGCTTTTCCTCCAGCCCCCGCGTCGGCCGTTCCTCATGGTCGAACAGCACGTTCCCGCTGGCAACCACGGTTTCGACGTTGACGAAACCGTCGCTCTCCAGCGCTGCGCGCAGTTCCGCCATCGACAAGCGGTTACCGCCGACGTTGACGCTGCCGAGGAAGGCGACGTAGCGGGGCATCTAGCGAAACATCCCGATTATAACCACGCCACCAAGACGCACAGACGCGGCCCCTGTCAGACAACCGCATCCGATACGTCCGGCCAGATCAGTCATTATGAAATCGCCTGCTGTCGCGAAGAAGCCGCGCTTGCGCTCCGCTTCCCCGCGAACAGCAGTTTTCGGACGTACCTTGCGCCGCCGTCCGGCCAATTACAGCGTCCGTTCGCGCATCTCGACTTCGAAGGTTTCGAGCATGTCGCCCGGCTTGATGTCGTTGGTATCCTGCAGCACCACGCCGCATTCCAGACCGGCGCGCACTTCGGCAACGTCGTCCTTGAAGCGCCGCAGCGAGGCGATCGTCGTCTTGCTGACGATGACATCCTGACGGGTGACGCGGGCGTAGAGGCCCTTCTTGATGTAGCCATCGGTGACCAGCAAGCCGGCCGCCTTGTCCTTCTTGCCGGCGGGGAAGACTTCCTTGATCTCGGCCCGGCCGACGACGGTTTCGATCCGTTCCGGACCCCAGATTCCCGCCATCTCCTTGGCGACGTCCTCGGTCAGGTGGTAGATCACGTCGAAGTACTTCATCCGCACCTTGTGGCGCTCGACCATCTCGCGCGCCTTGGCGTTCGGACGGACGTTGAAGCCGACTACCGGCGCGCCGGTGGCATGGGCCAACGACACGTCGCTTTCGGTGATCGCCCCGACGCCGGAATGCAGCACCTTCACCTTGATCTCGTCGTTCGAGATTTTGTTGAGGGCGTTGACAATGGCTTCGGCCGAACCCTGCACGTCGGCCTTGATGACGATCGGGTATTCCAGCACGGTCTGCTTGTCCTTGAGCGCCGAGAACATGTTCTCGAGGCTGGCGGGCTCGCTGGTGGTGCGCCGGGCGGTCGCCTGTTCATGGCGATAGAGCGCAACCTCGCGGGCGCGGGCCTCGTTTTCGACCACGGTCAGCGTATCGCCAGACATCGGCACCCCGCCAAGGCCGAGTACTTCGACCGGAAGCGACGGCGGCGCGGTTTTCACCTGGCGGCCCTTGTCGTCGAGCATCGCGCGGACGCGGCCCGACTGGGTGCCGACGACGAGAATGTCGCCGACCTTGAGCGTGCCGCGCGTGATCAGCACGGTGGCGAGCGGGCCCTTGCCCTTGTCGAGCTTGGCTTCGATCACCGCCGCTTCGGCCGGGCGATCCGGATTGGCCTGCAATTCCATCAGTTCGGCCTGGAGCAGGATCTTCTCGATCAGTTCGTCCAGCCCGGCCCCGGTCTTGGCCGAAACCTCGACGTCCTGCACGTCACCCGACATCTGTTCGACCACGATTTCGTGTTCGAGCAGGCGTTCGCGGATCTTCTGCGGGTTCGCCTCGTGCTTGTCGGCCTTGGTGATCGCCACGATCATCGGAACGCCAGCGGCCTTGGTGTGATTGATCGCCTCGATCGTCTGCGGCATGATCCCGTCATCGGCGGCGACCACCAGGATGACGATATCCGTCACGTTGGCGCCGCGCATCCGCATTTCGGTGAACGCTTCGTGGCCCGGCGTATCGAGGAAGGTGATCAGCTCACCGCCCTTGGTCTTGATCTGATAGGCGCCGATGTGCTGCGTGATGCCGCCGGCTTCGCCGCGCACCACGTCGGTGCCGCGCAGCGCGTCGAGCAGGCTGGTCTTGCCGTGATCGACGTGGCCCATGATCGTGACGACCGGGGGACGCGGCTTCAGCGATTCGTCGATATCGACGTCGGACGCGATATCGATATCGATATCGGCATCGGACACGCGCTGGATGTTGTGGCCGAATTCCTCGACCAGCAGTTCGGCGGTATCCTGATCGATCGTCTGGGTGACGGTGACCGGCACGCCCAGCTTGAACAGCGCCTTTACCAGGTCGGCGCCCTTTTCGGCCATGCGGTTGGCCAGTTCCTGCACGGTGATCGATTCGGGGACGATCACGTCACGGACCTGCTTTTCGCGCTGGTGCTGCTGCCCGGCAAAGTG
>JANLUV010000355.1:0-6897 GCA_031363685.1 Alphaproteobacteria bacterium
GCTGCGCCAGCGGGCCGGAATCGAACCAGGCAATGGCGGGATCATCGCCGCAATTCCAGAACGCGGCATGGAGGCGCGCCGCCTCGCGCATCGCGCGGTGCGCCAGATCAGGCGCGATCCCGGCGATCTGGTCCCCCACCCGCGCCGGCGCGCAATCGGCCAGCAGCAACGCGAAATTGCCGTCGGAATCCAGTGCGGCGCCGAAGCAGGGCGCCGTCGAGATCCGCGCGGTGGACGCCAGCTGACGGTAGAATTCGACTTCGCGCTCATAAAGCCGGAAATAGCCTGCGGTCGCGCGGCTATCGGCACTGGTCGCGGCAAACTTGCCGATCAGCGTGCGCGGACCAGCCTGCGCGCCGTATTCGACCGTGATCCGCACCGTGTCGCCCAGTTGGCCGGTGCCCACCGATTCGACCGACAGACCGGTTACGTCAAAGGCATGGCCCGCCTCGGCCAGCATACGCTGCAGCCAGGCCGGATCGATATCGGCCGGGCGCGGAATGGGTGCGGTTTCGGGCGGTATCATGGTGCTTTCAAATCCTCTCCAGCCGGCTCTTGCGGCCAGTCCATGGCCGTCCTGCGGGTCAGCCCCGGGTGGCGCCGTCTGCCTCGGCTGGCGGCCAGTAGCGTTCGCGCACCAGCCGCTTGAGCATCTTGCCGGTGGGCGTGCGGGGCAGTTCGGGATCGAAATCGAAGCGGCGCGGCAGCTTGATCCGGCCGATCCGGCCATCGAGCCATGCCCGCAGCTCCTCGGCCAGTGCCGGCCCGGCGTCGGCCCAGTCGGCCGGCTGGATCACCGCAACCACCTGTTCGCCCATTTCCTCGTCCGGCGCGCCGACCACGGCGACATCGGCCACCTTGGGATGCCTCACCAGCGCGTCCTCGATCTCTTGCGGGTAGATGTTCACCCCGCCCGAGATGATCATGAAGCTTTGCCGGTCGGTCAGGTAGAGGAACCCGTCCTCGTCGACCCAGCCGATATCGCCCAGGGTGGTCCAGCCGTGGCGGTTACGGCTGGCGGCGGTCTTTTCCGGGTCGTTGTGATAGACGAACGCGGGACCATCGGCGAAATAGATCGCCCCGATCGCACGCGGCGGGAGCGGATTGTCATCCTCGTCGCAGATGCGGAGCATGCCCCAGACCGCGCGGCCGACCGAACCGGGCCGCGCCAGCCATTCGTCCGGGCCGATGCCGGTCAACCCGTTGGCCTCGGTCCCGGCGTAGTATTCGTGGATGATCGGCCCCCACCAGGCCATCATCGCCTGCTTGACCTCGACCGGGCACGGCGCGGCGGCGTGGAAGGCAACCTCGAGCGAGGAGATGTCGTACTGCGCCCGCACGGCGGGATCGAGTTTCAGCATGCGGATGAAATGGGTCGGCACGAACTGGCCGTGGGTGATGTGGTAGCGTTCGATCAGCGCCAGCGCGGTTTCCGGATCATACTTTTCCATCACCACCACGGTGCCGCCCAGCTTCTGGACCGACATGCACCAGCGCAGCGGCGCAGCATGATAGAGCGGCGCGGGGGACAGGAACACGGTGTCCGCGTCCATCCGGTAATGGTTGCGGCCGAATTCGGTGAGCGCGTTGGTCTGGTCGAGCCCGCCTTCGGGCAGCGCCGGGCGGATGCCCTTGGGCCGGCCGGTGGTGCCCGAGGAATAGAGCATGTCGGTGCCGGGCGACTCGCTGGCAATCGGGGTTGCCGGGAACGCGGCGGCTTCGGCGGCGAAATCGCGCCGGCCCGGGGCGAACAGGGTTACGAGCGGGAGCAGTCGGGCCAGTTCGTCCGGCACCGGCGCGGAGGAAACCAGCACGGTACTGGCGCTATCGATCACGATGAACCCGGCTTCGGGCGCGGCCAGCCTGGTCGAGATGCAGGTATAATAAAGCCCGGCGCGTTGCGCGGCCCAGACCACTTCGAAGAAGAACGCGCTGTTATCCAGCATCAGCGCAATCCCGTCACCGCGCTTCAGGCCCAGCGCGCGGATCAGATGGGCGCCCCGGTTGGTGCTGGCGTCAAGCTGGGCATAGGTTGTCACTTCGCCCGACGCCGCCATGATCAGCGCGGGCTTGTCGGGCGTGGTGCGGGCATGAAGCGATGGATGCATAACGTGTTCCGGCTCCCGCTGCGGTTCCTGGCCCGGGTGCCGCTCCCCGAGCGGGGACACGGCGCGATTCTTGTTTGTTATAGGGCCATGCCGGGTTTGTTATAGGGCCATGCCGGGTTGGTTACAGGGCCATGCTGGCCGATCCGGGCGCCCCGATCAAATTGCTTCTGCGCACGGATCCATCGGCCCGCGAGATGAATCGCGGGGAATGCCCAATTGGTTAAGCCGCACCGATGCGCTAGCTTGTCGGCTCAAGCATATGGGAGAGCGTAAATGAGCGATTCGATTCGTCCGTTCGAGGTCCGCGTGCCCGACGAAGCCATCGCGGACCTGCATCGGCGGCTTGATGCGGCGCGCTGGCCCGAAGCGGAAACCGTTGAGGACTGGACGCAGGGCGTGCCGCTGGCCGCGCTGCAGGACCTTGTGGCCCATTGGCGCACCGCGCATGACTGGCGCAAATGCGAGGCGTGGTTCAACGCTGCCGGGTCGTTCATGACGCAGATCGACGGGGTGGACATTCACTTCCTCCACATCCGCTCGCCCCATGCCGGGGCCCGCCCGCTGCTACTGACGCACGGCTGGCCCGGCGCAATCCTGGAATTCCGCGCGGCGATCCCGGCGCTGGTCGATCCGGTCGCTCACGGCGGCAGCGCAGCCGATGCCTTCCACCTCGTGATCCCGTCGCTGCCCGGCTATGGCTTCAGCGGCAAGCCCACCACCACCGGCTGGGGCGTCGACCGGATCGCCGCCGCGTGGGAAGTGTTGATGGAGCGCCTTGGCTATGACGACCGCTGGCTGGCGCAGGGTGGTGACTGGGGGGCGGCGGTGACGACCCGGCTCGGCGTGCGGCGGCATCGGGGCCTTGCCTCGATCCACGTCAACATGCCGATCGTGATGCCGACCGACCTGGTCCCGCCGTTCAGCGCGGAGGAGCAGGCCATGCTCGACGCGATGGGCTATTATACCGCGCAGGAAGCCGGCTATTCGACGCAGCAGGCCACGCGGCCCCAGACGGTGGGTTATGGCCTGGCCGATTCGCCGGTCGGCCAGGCGGCGTGGATCTACGAGAAGTTTTCCGCGTGGGCCGATTGCACCGGCGCGCCGGAAACCGCGATTGCCCGGGACGAGATGCTCGACATCATCAGCCTCTACTGGTTCACCAACAGCGGCGCATCATCCGCCCGGCTCTATTGGGAAAGCTTCTCCGGCGGGTTCTTCGCGCAGCGGCTCGAGCTGCCGGTGGGCTGCAGCGTATTCGCCCACGAGATCTATCGCGCTCCGCGCAGCTGGGCCGAACAGTGCATGTCGCAGCTGATCTACTGGAACGAACTGCCGCGTGGCGGGCACTTCGCGGCGCTGGAACAGCCGGTGACTTACGTGGACGAGGTGCGGGCCTGGGCGCGGCTGGTCGGATAACGGACGGCCAAGCGGGAACCCGCCCGCGCTTAGCGCGCGGCAGTCTCGATCCGGCAACCGCCCTGGTAGACGTGTTGGAGATCGAGGCTGGCCGCATCCTTCGCACGCGTGGTGAAGATGTTGGCGGTCCCCGCCTTGGGATCGATTTCGCTGACGATGATCAGGCGCTGGTAGTCCTGCCCGTCGGCCCGGCCGACCATCTCGACCCGCTCGGGCCAGAGATCGGCCACGCGGACAAGTGGATAGGCAATGTCCGCCGCGATGTTGGCCGGGTCTTCGATCACGCGGGTTTCCGGATTGACCGGCTCGGGATCGTCGGACGGGTCCGGCGCAGGACCAACATGGCGCGGCGCGGCGGGCAACCGCAGGGCGAACGCAAATGCGCCCTCGTGGCGGATCTGGTCCACCGTCTGCCACTGCTTGGCATCAAGGTTGGTCGCCCGGCCGACAGTGCAGTGCAGCGTCCGTTCCGGCAGCATGTCGGCGACGGCGGCAGGCTGAGGCCGCCCGGCAACGGGGTTGGCACAGGCGCCGAGCAGGGCGATGGGCAGCAGCGGGATGAATTGACGCATCGCAGCCCCATGCGCGCGGTGCATGACAATTCGGAGAAAGTCAGGGCGTGCCGGTGATCTGGCCGGTGTCTGGACCGGCATCGGCGCCGGGCACTATCTGTTTTATAAATTTGGCAGGAATGCCGCCAACCACGGTCAGTGGCGCGACATCCTGCGTGACCACGGCGCCTGCCGCAACCACCGCCCCGCGGCCGATTCGCACCCCGCCGGTGATGATCGCACCCGCGC
This sequence comes from Alphaproteobacteria bacterium, assembly GCA_031363685.1. Classification (GTDB taxonomy): domain Bacteria; phylum Pseudomonadota; class Alphaproteobacteria; order Sphingomonadales; family Sphingomonadaceae; genus Novosphingobium. The sequence goes on from JANLUV010000355.1 coordinate 4,325, forward strand.
CGATCCAGACTTCATCCTCGACCGTGATCGGCCGGACGATATCGCCGCGACCCTTGCCGGGGACGTAGATGAGACCATGCGTGACGGTCTCGAAGCTGACGTTTGGTCCGATCTGGACGTTGTTCCCCAGCGTGACCCGTTCGCTCGGCACCCCAAATCGTGCATTTGTGTTTATGAACGTTCCGGCGCCGATCGCGATATTGCGCGCCCCGCCAAGCGGACGAATCGTCAACGGGCCCCAGATCACGCATTTTCCGGTGATCCGCACGCCCGCGAATCGATAGAATATCCAGCGCACGCGATCCGAAATTCGCAGTCGCGGCAAGTTGTTGGCCAATGTGAGAAAAATCGCTTCGTTCACGTCATACGCCTGAAACAAACAGAGGGTGAAGAGTGTCACATTGAGGCCCAGCCGCAACCTTTTCCAACGGGATCCGATGACTTCCTTACGCTTCTTCGGCCTTGCGCTGGTGCTGGCCCCCGCAGCGGCACATGGACAGTCGCGCGATCCGTTCCTCAGCCAGCCGGCTGGCCCCCTGTTGCGCGACGATGTTGCGGGTTCGCGACAGATCCCCGGATATGAGCCTGCCGGGGTGCAGGTTGGCGCGCTGCGCGTGCTCCCTGCGGTGACCGGATCGGTCGAAGGGGACACCAATGTCCTCAACCGCACCAGCGACAAGCGCCGCGATGTCTATTTCACCCTGGCCCCTGCGGTCACGGCGTCGGGTGGTTCGGGCAAGGCGGCCTATGTCGTCCGGGCCGAAGCGGCGGTCACCCGCTTCGCCACGCTCGCCAAACAGAACCGGGAAACCTGGAAACTCGGCGCGCAGGCCAGCGTGCCGCTGGCCGGACGCGTCACGGTTGCCGTCAGCGGCGGCTATGCCCGCGAGGTCGAACCGAACTACGCTGCGTCGGCCGCAGCCACGGTGGGCAGTCCGGCACTGTATGACCAGCTTAGCGGCGAGGCCGGGCTGAGCGTAGACCTTGGCACTACCCGGCTGACCGGCACCGCCGGAGTGCTGCGCGTCGATTACCGCCCGGTCGTGCAGGAAAACGGCGTCGTGGTCGACCAGAGCTTCCGCGACCAGCGGACGATGACGCTCGGTCTTAAGGGCGAACATGGCCTTCCGGGCGGGCAGGAACTGTTTGCGCAGGGCGAGTACCACTGGATCGACAGCCTGCACGCCCCGCTGTGCTGCAACCGCACGTCGACCGGCGGCAATGCCGTGGGCGGTTTTCGGACCCAGCTTGGCCACTTGATCGAAGCCGAAGTGGCCGCCGGGTACCAATGGCGCAACTACCGTTCGCCAGCGTTCCGCGACTACGCCGGACTGGCCTGGCGGACGAAACTGGAGTGGTATGCGACGTCGCTGGTCAGCGTGGCCCTGACCGGCCGGCGCGACATCGCCAACAGCGGGATCCCGACTGCGGCGGGCGTCGTGGTGGATACCCTGATGCTTCGCGTATTCTACGAGATGCGGCGCAACCTCAATTTTATCCTCACCGGCGCGCGCACCCACGACGATTATCGCGACACCGGCCAGACCGCGGATGGCGAAACCGTCAAGCTCGAAGGCCGATATGTCATCAACGACCGCTATGCGCTGGGCGCTTACGGCCGGCACCGCAATCGCAGTTCCGACAGTTCGGCTCTTCCCCGGCTGGGCAGCGCCCTCGAAGGCGGACTTTCGCTGCGTTTCACGATGTGAGCAACCATGGCATCCTCTAATCTCCCTGACCGCTATCGCAACGCCGGCCTGCCGGTTCCGCCGGAGGCCATGCGCCTGCCCGGCGCACCGGTGAATCACGCCGATGCCGACCGGCTCGACCTGCAACACCTGTTTTCGATCTTCCGCCGGCGGTTCAGCCTGTTCCTGATGATGGTTGGCCTGTGCGTGCTGCTGGCGGCCAATATCACGATGATCATGCCCAAGCTGTACGAGGGCCATGCTGACGTGATGATCAACAAGGATCGCACCGAGATCGTCCCCGGTGACAAGACGAACGAGCAGGCCGCCACCGCGCCGCTGCATTCGGAAGAAATCGATACCGAAACCAAGGTCATCCGATCGCACGAAATGGCCGCGCGCGTGGTGAACACGCTCAAACTCGATCAGGACAAGGCCTTCGTCGACGGGCTCGTGAACGGCGGGCTCGGGAACACGATCAAGGGCCTGTTCGGCATTCAGCCTCCGCGGCCTGCCAACCTGAGCCGCATGCTGGTCGATACGCTGCTCAGCAATATCGACGCGACGCGGCTCGATACCGCTTACGCGATCCGCATCAGCTATACCGACGGCGATCCGGCGCGCGCCGCACGCGTCGCCAACGCCTTCGCCGACGCCTATGCAACCAGCGCTGTCAACCGCAAGCGGGTCGAGAACGAAAAGTCCCTGGCGGTGCTCGGATCGCGGATCGAAGATCTCCGCATGCAGGCTCAGGTCGATTTCAAGGCCGTGCAGGACTTTCGCGTGCGGAACAACCTGCTGAGCCAGCAGGCGACCCAGCTCGCCGAACAGGAAGCCTCGGCCTATTCCGGCCAGCTCGCCGTGGCCCGCGCCCAGGCCGCTGCC
>JANLUV010000392.1:0-1527 GCA_031363685.1 Alphaproteobacteria bacterium
TTACGCCAGCGCGGCCTTCACCAGCCCGCTGGCCTTGCCCATATCCAGCTGGGTGCCGTGGCGCGCCTTCAGTTCGGCGATGACCTTGCCCATGTCCTTGAGCGACGATGCGCCGAGTTCCGCCTTGATCGCCGCAATCGCGGCGATCGTCTCGTCCTCGGCCATCTGCCGGGGCATGAATTCTTCGATCACCGCCAGTTCGGCGGTTTCCGCGTCGACCAGTTCCTGCCGCCCGCCTTGCTCGTACAGCGCGATTGATTCCCGGCGCTGCTTGGCCATCTTCTGCAACACATCGACCACCAGCGTAGCGTCATCCGGCAGGTGCGCAGCGGTCCGCAGTTCGATGTCCTTGTCCTTCAGCTTGGCCAGGATCAGCCGCACGGCCGCCAGCCGGGGCTTGTCGCCAGCCTTCATCGCCGCGACTTGCGCGGACTTGATCGAGTCGCGGAGCATCATTCCCTCAATTCCGTGGATAATCGTGCACTTGCACAAACAGCCGGGGAACCTAGCCGGGAAATTGCTGTTTTCATAGGTTGACGGCAGGGGTCCCGAGGTCTAGCCGCCACCCCTTAGCACCATCGCCAGAATATCTGTAAACGGAGCGCCCATTCATGGCCGACGCCGCCCCTTCGCATGCGCACCAACCGAAAGGCGCGAGCGGAGTCCTCGTCCTGGCCGATGGCACGGTAGTCTGGGGCAGGGGCTTCGGCGCCGTGGGCGAGGCAGTGGGCGAGGTGTGTTTCAACACCGCGATGACCGGTTATCAGGAAGTGTTGACCGATCCGTCCTACGCCGCGCAGATCGTGACGTTCACCTTCCCGCACATCGGCAACGTCGGCACCAATGACGAGGATCTGGAATCGCACGTCGATGGCGCGGTCGGCTGCATCGTGCGCGAGGATGTTACCGCGCCGTCCAACTTCCGTTCGCGCGGCCATTTCAGCGCGTGGCTGGCGGGCAAGGGCAAGATCGGCCTGGCGGGCATCGATACCCGCGCGCTGACCCGCCGCATCCGCACCTCGGGCGCACCCAACGCGGTGATTGCGCACGATCCCGACGGCAAATTCGATCTGGCCGCGCTGCTGCGGCGCGCGCAGGGCTGGCCCGGTCTTGAAGGGATGGACCTCGCCCGCGTCGTCTCGCGCAGCAGCAACGAGGAATGGGACGGCGGCATCTGGACGCTGGGCAAGGGCTTTGCCCACTCGCCCCGCGATCCGCGCCCGCACGTCGTGGCGATCGATTTCGGCGCGAAGGACAACATCTTCCGAAGTCTGGTGAAAGCCGGCGCCCAAGTGACTGTGGTTCCGGCCCAAACTTCGCTGGAAACGATCCTTGGCCTGAACCCGGCGGGCGTGTTCCTGTCAAACGGGCCGGGCGATCCGGCGGCGACCGGGGCCTATGCCGTGCCGGTAATCCAGCAGTTGCTGGAACGCGACGTGCCGATCTTCGGGATCTGCCTGGGCCACCAGATGCTGGCGCTGGCGGCTGGCGCCAAGACCACCAAGATGCACCAGGGCCACCGCGGTG
>JANLUV010000417.1:0-1923 GCA_031363685.1 Alphaproteobacteria bacterium
GTCCCCAGCCTTGGCCGGGTACTCGATCAAGCCCTTGCGCTCGAAGCCGTGGCTGACCGCACCCGACGCACCTAGGTTGCCGCCGTTCTTGGCGAACGCGGTGCGCACGTTGGTGGCGGTGCGGTTGCGGTTGTCGGTCAACGCCTCGACGATCAGCGCGACCCCGCCCGGACCGTAGCCTTCGTAGCGCACTTCCTCGTAGTTCTCGCCGTCGCCCCTGCTCGCCTTGTCGATCGCGCGCTGGATGTTGTCCTTGGGCACCGACTGGGCCTTGGCCGCGTTGACCGCAGCGCGCAGACGCGGGTTCATGTCCGGATCGGGCATGCCCATCTTCGCCGCGACAGTGATTTCGCGCGACAGCTTGGAAAACGTCGCCGAACGCTTTTTGTCCTGCGCGCCCTTGCGGTGCATGATGTTCTTGAATTTGGAATGGCCTGCCATGGATCTTCATCTGCTGGGGTTGGGCGATTGCGCCGCCCCTAGCCGAGTGTAACGCTCCGGGCAATCGCGACCGGACGACAGGGCAAATGCCCCGCCGGTCCGGCTCCACGGTTCAGCCGAGCCCCAGCGCGGCCTTGTAGACGTCCAGAATCGCTTCCATTTCCTTGCGATCATCGGGCTTCATCTTTCGCAGGCGGACGATCTGGCGCATGATCTTGGCATCGTACCCGACCGCCTTGGCCTCGGCATAGACGTCCTTGATATCGTCGCCGATGCCCTTCTTTTCTTCCTCAAGGCGCTCGACGCGCTCGATCAGCAAGCGCAGGCGATCATCGGCGGACTCGGCCATCGGGGTACTCTCCAAAGAATCGGTGGGACGTGAATCGGCGAAGCGCGGCTGATAGCGGCGGGCGCGCCGTCCCGCCAAATCTTGCCCTGTGGATATCCGGCCCAGTGGATATCACGGGCCAGTGGACATTGACCGATCCGGTCAGGGCGCGTTCTGCTTCATGCTGGCAGCCATCCGCGCCAGTTGTTCGGGCGTGGCGTCGGTCTGGAACTGCGCCTTCCACTCCGCCGCCGGCATCCCGTGGATCGCCTCGCGCGCGGCAGCCTTGTCCAGCGGAGCGCCGGCATCGACCACCCAGTCGGCCAGACAGTTGCGGCAGAACCCCGCCAGCCCCATCAGATCGATGTTCTGGGCATCGTGGCGGTGGCGCAAATGGCGCACCAACCGGCGGAACGCGGCAGCCGCCTGTCCGTCGGACAGGTAATCAAGCAGATCACCGGGGGGTGCATTCGTATTTTCGGAACAGCTCATGGCCATGGTCCTTGGGTTTTCCCTGCGGCTTTGCCATAGCGCGGGGCGCAACCGGAAGGACTAATCTTGAGCAGCACCAATCAGCGTGGCGGCAATCCCCCGGCCAGCAGCCATCGCGGCCGCAAGGTGAAGATCCTTGCCACGCTGGGGCCCGCCAGCAGTTCGCCCGAGATGATCATGCGCCTGCTCGAAGCCGGCGCCGATGCCTTCCGCGTCAACATGAGCCACGGCGACCATGCGACTCACGCCCAGACGATCACCAACATCCGCGCCGCCGAAAAGCAGTTCGGCCGCCCGCTGGCGATCCTTTGCGATCTGCAGGGGCCCAAGCTGCGCGTCGGCACCTTCACTGACGGCAAGGCGCTGATCCGCCACGGTTCGCACTTCACGCTCGATCGCAATTCCGCCCCGGGCGACGAGCACCGCGTCTGGCTGCCCCACCCCGAACTGTTCGGCATCCTCCAGAAGGGCCAGCGCCTGCTGATCGATGACGGCAAGCTGTGCCTGCGGGTAATCCGGGCCGAACCCGACGCGATCCTGTGCAGCGCCGAAGTCGGCGGGTTCATTTCCGACCGCAAGGGCGTCAACGTCCCCGATGCGGTGATCCCGGTGCCCGCGCTGACCGAAAAGGACCGCCGCGACCTCGCCTTCGGGATCGAGCA